>JABMRO010000647.1 GCA_013202635.1 Planctomycetota bacterium | reverse complement strand
GTATGGGAGTAAAGGTAATATGCGCGTATTGGTTACGGGACATTTGGGCTATATTGGCACGGTCTTAGTACCCATTTTTATTTCCGAAGGCTATGATGTTGTTGGATTAGACAGCGACCTTTACCGTTCCTGTACATTCGGTGAAGGCCCGGTGGAAATTCCGAATATTTGCAAGGACATAAGAGATGTGGAGATTGACGACCTGAAAGGTTTTGACGCCATATGCCATCTGGCAGGTCTGTCGAACGATCCCCTTGGTGATTTTAATCCGGAATTGACGTGTGAGATTAATCACAGAGCTTCAGTCAGACTTGCCGTGCTGGCTAAGAAGGCCGGAGTCAGGCGATATGTGTTTTCCTCTTCCTGCAGCTGTTATGGAGCGGCGGGAGATGATATGCTCACAGAAGAGGCCCCGTTCAATCCAGTGACGCCTTATGGCCGGTCAAAGGTGTGGACAGAGCGTGACGTATCGGCCCTGGCAGATGATGATTTTTCGCCTACATTCTTGCGCAATGCCACGGCTTATGGTGTTTCACCACGTTTACGTTTTGATCTGGTGCTAAACAATCTCACTGCATGGGCATTTACTACAGGCAAGATATTGATGAAGAGCGACGGCAGTCCATGGAGACCTATTGTGCATATACAGGACATAGCTCGCGCATTCGTCGCCGTGATTAATGCTCCCCGTGAGTTGATTCACAACGAGGCTTTCAATGTTGGTCTTACCCAGGAAAACCTGCAAATCAGGGATATCGCCAGGATAGTTGGTGAAACAATATCCGGCTGTAAAGTTCAGTTTGCCACGGGCGCTTCGGCGGACAAGCGGAACTACCGTGTTAATTGTGACAAGCTGCCTAAAGTGCTGCCGAGTTTTAATCCACAATGGGATGCTCGCCGCGGCGCTCAGGAGCTTTATGAAGCATATAAGAAGAACAGTATAACATTAGAAGACTTTGAAGGACCCAGATACCAGAGGATCGGCCATGTTCGCAAACTTATTGAAGATGGTATTCTTGATGCAAACTTGCGGTTTCAAGGGTAAGATTCATTCATAAACACAGAAAAATAGCGGGAAAAGAAAGAATCCTTATGGTTTCTACTACTGACATTTTCGAGCAACGATGCCGGCAGGCACATTGTCGATCCTGTAAGCAAGCGGGTTTAGTCGGTGTGCTGGATCTTGGGATGATGCCTTTATCCGATGGCTTGCTTACTGAGGCACAACTTGCCGATTCCGAAGATAAGTTCCCACTTGAAGTTGCGTACTGCCCACGATGTTCGTTGGTCCAGATACTGGAGACGGTACCTCCGGAAAAACTTTTCTGCGAGGATTACCCTTACTACTCATCATTTTCCGATGCCCTTCTGGAACATTCACGCCAGAATGTTTTATCTTTGATCCAGAAATGCAAACTGGATGCCGACAGTTTGGTAGTTGAGCTGGCAAGCAACGACGGTTACTTACTTAGGTACTACGTCGAAAACGGTGTCCCATGTCTGGGCATTGATCCTGCAGAGGGACCGGCGAGGTCCGCCGAGAAAGCCGGAGTACCCACACTGTGTTCGTTTTTCACACGGGAACTTGCTCAACAATTGGCAAATGACGGACGCCAGGCCGATGTGGTTCACGCAAACAATGTGCTGGCTCATATAGCCGATACAAACGGCTTTGTACAGGGAATTCGTATCCTGCTAAAGGACGAAGGATTGGCTGTCATTGAGGTGCCATACATAAAGGATTTGATTGACTATTGCGAGTTCGATACGATATATCATGAGCATTTGTGCTATTTCTCAGTGACCGCTCTCGATCACCTTTTCCGTCAAAACGGGCTGTATCTTAACGACATCGAACGGCTGCCCATTCATGGTGGTTCGCTGCGACTATACGTTGCTCGCAGGGAAAACGTACAGGAATCAGTCCAGGCACTTCTAACACAAGAACAGCAACTGGCAGTGGACAAGTATCAGTACTATGAAGGCTTCGGCGATAAGGTTCAGAATATTCGCCAGCAGATGAGAAAGCTCCTTCATGGCCAAAAAGCGAAAGGCAAAACCATCGCTGCTTACGGTGCCGCCGCTAAGGGAGCAATTATGCTGAATTTCATAGGAATCGGACCCGATGTGATTGACTATGTCGTCGATCGTAACATCCACAAACAGGGCAAATACATGCCCGGTCTGCACATCCCCATCTGTGATCCATCGCGGCTTGAGAAGGAGTTGCCAGATTATGTCGTTCTCTTGCCCTGGAACTTCAAAGACGAAATCCTGTCCCAGGAAGCCGCCTTTAGGGACAAAGGAGGCAAGTTTGTGATTCCGATTCCAGAACCGGTAATCGTTTAGGAGTTGATATGGGCGAAGTAACATTGAAATTGCCAAAAGAGGTTTCTTTCGAAGTTTTTAAGCAGAGTGACTATGTTTGTCCAAACTGCAATTCAAAGGAATTTTCTGTATTCTATACCGTTACAGATATTCCAGTCCATAGCTGTCTGTTGATGTCGAGCAAAGAGGAGGCTCAGAGATATCCCACAAGCGATCTCCAGCTCGGATTCTGTCTGAATTGCAGGTTCATAAGCAACGTGCGCTTTGATCCCGGGCTTCATAACTACAACACTAAGTACGAGGAAACCCAGGGTTTTTCAGCATGCTTCAACACCTTTGCTAAATCGTTGGCGCAGAAAATAATCGATAAGTATGACATTCACAACAAAACAATTCTCGAAATTGGCTGTGGTAAAGGAGAGTTTCTCGCATTGATGTGTCAGTTTGGTAACAACAAAGGAATTGGGATTGATCCGGCGTATGTACCCGAACGCAATCCTGACACAACAAAGTCTCGAATTGAGTTTATTCAGGATTTCTACTCGCCAAAGTACTCACATCTCGAAGCCGATGTCATTTGCTGCCGCCATACCCTGGAACATATAGCTCCGACACTGGAGTTTATGCAAATGATTCGTAAAACAATCGCAGACCGCCCGGATACCCTCGTTTTCTTCGAGTTGCCGGATGTTATGCGAGTG
>JABMRO010000646.1 GCA_013202635.1 Planctomycetota bacterium | reverse complement strand
GTATAGGGTATTGCGTATTGCGTATTGCGTATAGCGTATAGTGAATAGTTAAATAAACCCTTCCTTACGGTCGGGGCTCTGTAATGGAATTATAGAACCAACATGGCCTCAGTGATGGCTTGTGAGTTTCGTGGTTGACTTTGCTTATAAGCTCTTTAATATGTAGGAAAATTTAGTTAAATCATTTGAAGCGTTTCGCATTACAGGCGTTTTGTGCGAATGAATAATTGGAAGGAGTTGGAAATGCATTCACGATATGTCTTTTTGTTATGTTTACTTATGCTGGTTATTGCCGCCGGGGATTTGGAGGGCCTATATGCTCAAAATCCGGGGCAGGACAAAGGAACCTGTTTAATCGTTCGTGGCGATGATATCGGGTCCTCTCATGCGGCTAATATTGCGTGTATTCGGTCTTACAAAGAGGGCATAATGAAGACGGTGGAACTCATGGTGCCCTGCGGGTGGTTTCCCGAGGCCGTAAAGCTGCTCAATGAAAACCCGGGACTTGATGTCGGTGTTCATATTGTTCTTACGAGTGAATGGGAGAATATAAAATGGCGGCCGTTGACGAAAGCTCGGAGCTTAACTGACGCCGATGGTTATTTCTACCCCACTATTTGGCGGCGGAAGGATTTTCCAGCCGGGACGGCCTTAAAAGAAGCTGACTGGAAGATCGAAGAAATTGAGAAGGAAATGCGGGCACAGATTGAATTAGCTAAACGCAAAGTGCCGCATGTCAGTCACGTGACTTGTCATATGGGCTGTTCGGGCTGGGACCCTAAAGTTAGAGAGGTTTACCTGCGATTGGTGAAGGAATACAATCTTGATATTTCGCCTTCTGAATATGGTGTGAAAGGGTTCGGCAGATTAAAGGGCGCAAAGACCGCAAAAGAGCGAATTAAAAGTTTTATACAAAACTTAGAGGGTTTGAAGCCGGGCACATATATTTTCGTAGAACACCCCGGCCTGGATACGGCGGAAATGCGTGCCATCGGCCATAAGGGATATTATGATGTGGCCAAAGACCGTGATGCGGTGACGGAGATTTTCACAAGCCCGGATGTCAGAAGAGCAATCGATAAATTGGGTATCAAACTTATCAGCTATGCTGAGCTAAGAAAAAAAGGAGTATTGTAATGGCGGACAAATTAGCGATTGATGGAGGTTCCAGGGCCGTAACGAACAAATTGGCCGGCTGGCCGCAGTTTGATGAAAAGGCAATCAAGGCGGTCGAAGAAGTGCTTCGGTCGGGCAAGGTCAATTACTGGACCGGGCCGAAAGGTATGGAGTTCGAGAGTAAGTATGCGGAGTGGCAGGGCAGCAAATACGCCATCAGTGCATCGACCGGAACCTCGGCCCTGCACATTGCGCTTAGCGCATTGGGCATCGGCCCCGGCGACGAAGTTATCGTGCCCAGCTACACCTTTATCGCCAGCAGCTTTTCGATTGTCCAGGCCGGAGCGATACCGCGTTTTGCAGATGTCAATATCGACGACCATTGCATCAGCGTTGAGTCAGCGGAGAAGCTCGTCAACGAGCGGACGAAGGCGATTATACCCGTGCACCTTTACGGCAACGTTTGTGATATGGACAAGGTAATGGCTTTTGCGAAAAAGCATAAACTGTTTGTTATCGAGGACAACGCCGAGGCATTTGGCGGTATCTATAAAGGCAGAAAAACCGGCACTATCGGTGATATGGCCGCGTGCAGCTTCTGCCAGAACAAGACATTTACCACCGGCGGCGAGGGTGGGATGGTAACCACCGACGATGAAGAACTGGCCTGGCAGGCGAGAAGCTTTCGCGACCATGGTTATGATGTCAAACAGCGTTTGAGCCTGCTTGAGCTGGAGCAGAAACTTCCCTATATTCATAATATGGTCGGGTGGAACTATCGAATGACTGAAATGCAGTCGGCCATCGGTATTGCGGAGCTGGAGCGTATCGATACCTGGAACCTGCCGAATCGCAGGCGCAACTGTCGTATCATAATAGATGCTATCAAAGATTTGCCACAGGTAAAATACGTGCCTGTTGACACTGATGAGCGTCAGAACGGCTGGTATGTTATGGCGTTTTCTCTGAACATCGAAGATATGGCCTGCGATATAAACCAATTTGTCGCCGCATGCGGCGCCGAGGGTGCTCCGGGCTGGAGGGTTTTCTGGCCGCAGTGTCATACGGAGCGGGCATTTAAGGAACATAATTCCTTCGGCAGGAGCGGCTTTCCATTCAAGAGCAAAGAATACACTAATCCGGAAAGCGTGGACTATAGCAAAGTAGAAGTGCCCAATGCCGTCTGGCATCAGAGCCATACTTTTACCTGTTTCGCGTTTCCAACCTACACCGAAGAGGATTGCCGGCAGATTGGTGATGCATTAGTCAAGGTAATTAAGGCCTACTCAAAATAAAAGAAAGGATTTTTCATGGCCGGTAAGATTAGATGGGGCGTGATTGGCTCGGGCGGAATTGCTAAAAGAAAAACGATTCCGGAGGGCATTTCAAAAGCCGGTAATGCCGAATTGTCCATAGTCTTCGATATCGATGAGCAAGTGAATTCTGAGGTAGCCGAAAAGTTTGGCGCCGTGCAGGCGGAGAGTATTGAAGGCTTACTGGATTCGGACATCGGTGCCGTATATGTTGCCACGCCCGCACATCTTCATACCGAACAGGTTCGAGCCTGCGCTAAAGCCGGAAAGCACGTTCTGTGCGAAAAGCCGCTCGGTATGACAACAGCCGAGGCCGAAGAAATGATTGAACTTTGCAAACGGGCGGGTGTTAAGCTCGGCTGTGCCTTTATGATGCGTTTTGCAGCTCAGCACCGCGAAGCGCTCAAGCTCATTCGCGAAGGCAGGCTCGGAAAGCCGACCTATGCCCGTGCCCAGCTTTCCTGCTGGTATCCGCCCATCGAAGGTGCATGGCGCCAGGACCCGGCTACTGGTGGAGGCGGGGCTTTGATTGATATGGGAGGACACTGCATCGATTTGCTGGAGATGTTCTTCGGAAAAGTCGTTAAGGTGAGCTGCTTTATCAACAATACCGTCCACGATTATAAATCCGAAGACAGTGCGGTAGTTATGTTATTTTTTGAAAATGGAGCGCTGGGCACTGTTGATACTTTTTTCTGCATTCCCGACAATAGCAGTAAGAATGTCCTCGAACTTTACGGTTCGAAGGGCTCAATATTGGCTAATGGTACTATCGGCCAGGGGCCTGCCGGACAGATGAAGGCGTTTCTGGAAGAGGACAGTGAAGATTACGATGCACAGCAGGCACGCACCGAAGCTCATGATATGGTTATTGCGCCTGAGCCGGTGAATACTTATCAGGCTGAGATCGAGGAGTTTGGCCGGGCTGTTATAGATGACCGTGAGCCGCTTATAAATGGTGAGCTGGGATTGCG
>JABMRO010000645.1 GCA_013202635.1 Planctomycetota bacterium | reverse complement strand
GGTCATAAAACGTCCCCGAGGGGGGATTGTCCGCCAGTGCCGCCTCATGCATATAATTTTCGGGATTGCCGACGACGTCGGTTATAACCGAGTTCATTCCGTCTTCGTATCGGATAAAGTCCAATCCAACCGAATCAATCGCCACAGGGTCCTGCGAGGCAAATATACTCGAGCACCAGTCATCACCGAAAGACTCGTACTTTATCACATTGCTTGATTGATTTCTTGCCCCATACAATCCATCAATCATATATAGCAGAGTCTTTCCATTAAGGTGTTTATGACCTGTCAAATTAACCAGACATTGATATGTGTCCATGCTCTTACCTCGACCGCCATGATTGTGCAGAGGCGAAGGTGTCCAGCCGTTATCGCTTGACACGGACGGAAAACGAACCGATCCGAAGTGGTTCTTTGCGCATAATGTAACACCATACAACGAATGAGGTCTTAGCAGCGCCATATTGATTAGGTATTTAGCGCCGGTAACACACCTTGGCAAGTAAGCTATCCCGGCCTTAGTATGAAGTGGATTACTGCCATCGTGAATCGCTCCAACACGGCCGTTGCGTGATAAGGTGGATTTAACCACAAACGTAACATTCTGGAAATCCGGGGCCGGGTTACTTCTGATTTTGTCGAAAATGGGATCGCCGATATATCGGGAGGCATCATAAATAGTAATCGATGAGCCGGGTATGCCTGCTACATTTATAAGCTGATTGAGGACCGAGTAAATCACATGGGGACTGGGCATGCCCTGACCCCGGCTCCATGTAGAGCCGCTGTCCTGATTCATATTAATCTTTATAACGATTTGCTGGCCCCGCTGAAAGCTGATGTCACCCAGGCCTCTTGTATTATTGAAGTGTTTGAAAAGGGCATCCCATGCATTCGGGTCGCTCGATTGGCCGGTGAGTTCGCGAAGGGTTTTGGAGACCATATAATCGACTACGTTCTGGTCGGTGTTGGCATCGAGCCACCAGTGATCTGTTGAACCGTCCCAACTTGTCGCAGCCGGTTCGTGAGTCCAAACAACGCGGCCGGGATAAATACCTTTTGCAACTCCCATCGGGCTGTTCGGCGACTCGGTCGGCGTAAATGCCGCCTCTAAAGGGGGCTCTCCGGTGATATTAATAGACCACCATACCGCCATAACACTTACAGCCAGGCAAATAGCTGCTACGACGTACCGTGATTGATGAAAAGTCTGTTTAGCTTTACGGTATGCCAAAGTTGAGCCAATCAGCCCCGCAACCCAAACCACAAAACCACTCGCAAACGGCGCCGCAAAACGCTGGCAGGGATATGTTGCACGGGAAGGCTTCGGCAATACGCGTATCAAAAACCAAATCAGTGACAACAGCCCCGCAATGGGAAGAAGCCATATCAACGGCCAATGCTTCTTGCTGCTCGGAATATATTTACCTGTCCCGGGACATATCTTAGGCTTGTTTTGCTTATGCTTATCGTGCGGGTTCATTCGATGACCTGAGGAAAAAGGTTTTGCTTTTCTGAAAAGCATTATAACACCTCCATAAATAAAAAAGCTCCTTACCCTCCATTTTCACCAAGAGTGTATTATACTATCCGGCGCCGAAATATGCAACACGGTTAAGAGCTTATCCGAATAACCGTCTCGTTATGAGGGCGAGCGAAAAGTTCGAGGCCAATGCGGCAGGACACAAAAAAAGGGGCCTATACCAACATGGCATAGGCCCCGAATTAATACAACACCTAATTCCATTCCCACTAAAGTGAGAATCTAATTAGTCTCACATCCATTTCCTAAATTAGGAATTACCTACTCGACTTCGGTCCATTGTACGTCATCTACCCAGAATTCAGCAGCTGCAAAAGCTATGTGGAATGTGATGCTCCCCGGATCGACGTCAGCCTCCATAACAGGAGTTGTTAGGCTGTACTGGGCCCATTCTTCAGTCATGGTGAAAACCTGGTCACCAAATCCTGACCATGGGTCTGCTGCCAGTTCCGGCTTGAAATTGATGTCCAGTGTACCTGACTTGGACTTCAGATAGGCCGAAAGAGTGTACGCTTTGCCTGCTTCAAAAACGTGTCCTGCGTTCTGCAAGCCAGCATCCCAGAAATTCGCGCCTGCTGTGGCAACTGTAACATGCAGACAAGAGCTTCCCTCAATCGGAGCTTCGGGAACAGCCGCGTCCACCAGTTCACTAACAACTTCGGTGGTAGCGTCACCATATGTGCTCCACGGGTCAACAACACCGTCTTCAAAGCCACCGTTGGCCAGAAGGTTATCGCCTGGGGCAGCTCCGCCACCGTCGTCAGCGGCAGGATTTGCCAGTGCACTAATGTGCAACGAAGACAAAGCCTGATTGTAAATCTGGACATCGTCAACGAGACCGGTCAAGAAGCGGTCGGCTGCCTGCGAGTTTTGCCCGATAACAAAGTCGTAGCCACTGGAGTTTATATTCCCCGAGGAGGCCAAACGCGCATCTTCAACGCCATCAATGTAGATAATCTTGTCGGTCCCATTATACACAAGAGCAACATGACGCCACGTATCAGTAGTAACGATAGTGACCGCATCCAAGTTATCGCCTGAGCCGTTAGCTCCGAAATGGATGGAATTATCCGTTCCATTACTTCTGCTCATCCTGTAGGAGTCGTCGCCTTTACCAAGGATAGTCTCCCACGTCTTGCTGAATGCCGCAACCTTAATCCAAGCCATTACAGTGATATCACCCGTAATGTCCAGGACCGCGGGATTTCCGCAATCGACGTAGTCGTCTATTCCGTCAAACTCAAGAGCGCCGCCTACAGCACCGGCCACCCATTGTGGATCGCCAACGAGCGTACCGTCACTACCATTGCCGCTTGAGTCAACAGCTACGGTTCCGGCACCATCATCAAATGCCCAATGGGCCACGGGGCCTGGTACTCCTAACAGCTCAACTTCTGCAATCTGCATGCTGTTGGCACCGCCGGGATCCCGAACGGTCGGGAACATGACCTGGTAGTACTTGTATGCCACGTCATTATCAAACATAATCGGTGTGGCGTTCATCGTGAAGCGCGCCAAAGCAGTTTCCTGGGCGAAATCGACAATATCACCACTGGCAATCAACTCATACGGCCCATCTATACTCTCATTTGAACCCGAAAGTTCATATGAAATGGGGTCACGCTCTGGAGAGTCGTTGGCTGTGGTAAAAGTCAGTCCCGTAACAACACTTGCACCAGAAGCCGGCTCAATCTGGATTCCGGTGGGTTCATCTGACCCTTTGAAGTGCAGAAACTTCGTTCCGATGTCATCATCAGCCGCCAAGTCAGGCGTTTCTCCACCCGGCCAGTCTCCATCGTTCGGAACACCCTGAACGATATCGCCAGGCGCTGTTACGTCAGGGG
>JABMRO010000644.1 GCA_013202635.1 Planctomycetota bacterium | reverse complement strand
TCACGATAACACGGATTTCCCTGCCGGCCTGGATTGCGTATGCGTTCTCAACGCCCTTAAAGCCCCCGGCTATCTCTTCGAGTTTTTCCAGCCGTTTAATATATCTTTCGAGAGTTTCTCGTCTGGCACCCGGTCGTGAAGCGCTGACCGCATCAGACGCTGCAACCAGCGGAGTATAAGGATTATCCGCCGGAATGTCCCCGTGATGCCCCAGCACCGCATTCAGTACAATAGGCGATTCATTGAACCGCTTGAGATAATTTGCCCCAATAACCGGATGGCTTCCCTCAACGTCATGGTCGATAGCCTTACCGATATCGTGCAATAATCCCGCCCGCCTTGCTATCGAGCCGTCCAGTCCGAGTTCATCCGCCATAACCTGAGAAAGAAACGCAACCTCAACGCTGTGGCGAAGGACGTTTTGGCCGTAACTCGTCCTGTAGCTCAGCGCCCCTATCAAACTAAGCACCTTGTTGTTCAATCCCCTGACATTGGTCTCAACCGCGGCGTCTTTGCCAAGCTGCAAGAGCTTGTGGTTTACATCTTTTTTAGTTTGTGCGACAAGTTCCTCAATTCTGGAAGGGTGTATCCGGCCATCCTGGATAAGCCGTTCCATCGAAAGCCGGGCGACCTCTCTTCTGACAGGGCTAAAACCGCTGACGACAATCATTCCCGGGGTGTCATCGACAATAACATCTACACCGGTTGCTTTTTCAAAAGCGCGGATATTGCGGCCCTCCCTGCCGATAATTCTGCCCTTCATATCGTCGTTCGGAATCTCAACGGTCGAGACAGTTACTTCGCAGGTCTGCTCGGCCGCGTATCGCTGAATGGCGGAGCTTATTACCTCCCGGCTCTTTTCGTCGGCGGTTTCGACAGATTCCTCGACCTTGCGCTGAATCAAAGCCGACATCTCATGCTCGCATTCGTCTTCAAGGCGTTTTAAGAGCAGATCCTTGGCCTCCGCAATGTCCATCGCAGTGATTTTGAGCAGTTGATTCTTCTGCTGAGCCATTAGCACAGAAAGCTGTTTTTCTTTCAGGTTAATATTGTGCAGCCTTTTGTCGCTATCCTGCTGCTGCTTTTTCAGCGTTTTTTCCCGCTGCTGGAGCAGCTCATTCTGGCGCTCAAGCGAATCCTCACGCTTGGTCAGTCTCATTTCCGTCTCGTGCATCTCGGCACGAGTTTTATTGGCCTGATTTGTAAATTCCTCTTTTTTCTTGATAGCCTCGGCGGCGGCATCTATCTGCGCGGACTTGATTATGTTCTCGGCCTCCCTTTCGGCACCATCAATCTGCCGCTGGAGGTCATGCTCGAATGTCTTGGACTTCGCCCGGGCAATCATCTGGTAAACAATGGCGACCAGAGCACCACCCAAAAGAAGGCCAATAACAAGCGAACTGATCACTGTTAATGCGCCGCCCATTTGCATTAGTATATCCATAATTTCCACCTTTCCCTTGCACTTTTCATAAAGTTACAAAACAAAGTCCCAAAGGGTAAATTGAGGGCATCAGGGCGGGAAAGTCTCAAAGAAATGTCTGTGAATTACGAAATCCTTTTGTCAGAGCGCATTATCAGCTACCAAATGCCAAAATATCTCCAAATTGAGGCAGTTTGGTTAAAATTAGAAGGTTTTTGTTTATTAAATTGGCTGATTTTATGCTCAATACCAACACTCCCTCGTAGGTACGCGATCGCTTTTTCAAGCAGATTTCGTTTCACGATAAATTTACTTTTTAACGCCGTATCAAAGTAGCCGAATCAATTTTTCGTTTGTCTTATCGATAACAGGCGTTATAAAAGCTTCTTTGCTAACTTTACCACCTTTTTAAGAGGAAAGCCTTACGGGCCTTCCCTTTTTTAAGTCCCTTTGCAATGTAATAAATAATCGTCAAAGCTTCAAACGGGACAACCCACAATCTTGCTTCGTCAAATGCTGCTTAATACTTTATTTTAAAGCACTTTTTCAGGCCGGTCAAGGAAAAAAAACCGCGAATTATCTAATTTGTAACTAAAAAAGTAGGTATTCAGACCATTTTGGGGGATTTTCCAGGAAAAATTGACGTAAGTGCTTGCTCAGCAAGAGAATAAGGGAAAAAGAGAAGTAAATTAAGGTATAAAGTACAAAGGAATACGGGAAAAGGGCCTTTTTAGCGTTTTTGGGCTTTTTATGAGGCCAGAAACTTTTGGAGGTTTTCGGTTAATTTTTCTATATGACGGGTCTGGCATTCCCAGATAACAAGAACTTTCTACCCACCCTAAATTTCAGTGAAACCAATATCTTTTAAATATTCATAAGTTCCGTCATAAAACTCGGGTTTACGGGTATGATCATTATAATCGCCTGAAGGGACTACAATTACCATGCCTTGGCGGGCACGTGTTAAGAGGACACGATAAGCGTTCTTTAGATAGTTTTTTCGTTCTTCTTTTCTGATGCAAGTCCAGCGACTCCCACGGAATGAAAGATGTTTCCAACCTTCTTTTGAATATCTAAAATCCGCATCCCATGTTACGCACACCCAGTCAAGTTCTAATCCCTGTATGTGAAACTCTGTAGCAACATCCTCAAGATAATATGATGATCGTACATCATCCTTACCATTAAGGAACCAATGAATCGGATTCATGGGCGATTTTACATCTATTGCATGAGGCTTTAAACGTTCTGCTTGTGATGATACAACAATTCCATAACGCTCTGAACCCCTAGCTTGTTCCTTTAACCATTTTTTTGCTTCGACAAGATTTCGAGTAATAACTATTGGATATTTATTTACTTCTCCCAATGTCCTACGGGCGCCTTCAATATCAAGGTCTAGCAATTGCTTAACTAATAACGAAACATGTTCGGCACGAAATGAACGCATCGATACCGCAAGATGCAATTCATCTTCAAGTACAACATTGGGACGTGAAGCCAAATTATTCAATATTTTTCCTGCACCATACTCACTGTCTGTAAGCCTTGAAGAAAGATAAATATGCCAACCTGAATATGATTTATTAAGTGATTCTATCCACTCACCTATTCCTGCTTCGCCAGTATGTATTTCCTGTCCTCCGCCTACAAGACACACAATGACAGCCCAATCTTGATGACGATTAAGGCAGGATATTAAAAAATCTGGCTCGGATTGATTGAAATTGGGAATATTCTTTTTACGACGCATCCAGCTTGATGTCTGTTCCAGATTCCACGCACGTTGAGCTTCATCGAATAAAGCTACATGTTCAATAGGTGGTACAGAGAAATCAACAAGACAATCATCACGAAAATTATGTACATTTTGAATGAACGTTTTAACTTCGCTGAAAGCCTCTCCCTTTCGGATCTTATTTCCACGTTCTTTTTCACGTTGAACTTTATCCCGGACCAATGCCTCTCGCAAAATTTTAACAAGGGGCCCATTACCAGAAAGAAACACACTATATAGGTCATTTGATTTATCAATATGTTTTGTTGCTATGTTAAGTCCAACTAATGTTTTTCCAGAACCTGGAACACCTGTTACAAAGCAAATGGATTTTTGACCTTTTTCTTTTGATTCTCTAATAATATCCGAAATTACTTTAGATGTCTGACTAAGATTAATTGCACTCGCATCACTACGAGAAATATCATCAACTGAATGGCGATTGTAAAGAGCCATTGCCGCTTCGATTATCGTTGGAGTCGGACGATACCGTCCAGATTCCCACTGAGAATGTTCAATTTCTTCGCCTTCGGCGAATAATAGAACGTTTTTTATTATTTCTGTTAGTGAATCTATGTCACTTTTGATAGGAAAAAGAAGTTTATCGTTTTGTGGTGTTGTAGCTACAGCAGAATGAATGGATTGTGCTTTCGTAGCAATGAGAATTGGAGCAATAAAATGATTATGGCTAGTTTCGTGAAAGTTTTTTAAATCCAATGCGTAATCCCAAACTTGCTCAATTGCGTGTAAAGGAAATTCTTTTTCGCCTATTTTGAATTCTAAGACAAATATGACTGGGCCAATAAGAACTACTACATCAACTCGTTGACCCATTCTTGGAATTGAGTATTCAAAATAAATATGTCCTTGAAAAGGAGACAGAGCTTTACGGAGAATATTGATTTCGTTTAGCCATGCATCACGTTGCGTTTGTTCTAAAGAAAATTCATTTTTGCTTGCTAATTTTCCAAGAATTTCTTCAGAACTGGTGTTTAAAAAGTTAGCTATCGAATCGGAGTAATATTCTCGCTTCATTACATATCCACATATTATTTTTTTCGACAATTCAAAAGGTGCTGGATAATATTCAACTACGGCCTTCATGATAATTGTATTTGAGATAGAACGATCAGTCAACTATTGAAAATATTTGTATAAATTCTCTACAGCCCCAAAAAACGGACAAACAGTTAAATCTTGACAAAAAGGTGTTTAAGCTTTTTCATTGTTTGACAGAAATGCAAACATAAGAGAAATCTTAAGTTGAATTTAAAGGAGTAATATTAATGGACAAGAATATCACATTGACCTTGCCGTCGCTTATGGTTGGTCAGATTTTGGATGCACTTTACATGCGTCTTGAAACTTGGGAATATACGGAGGAATATTTAAATACAGGGCATGTTCACGAACCTTACTTAATTGAGGAATGTTCAAACGCATATGAGGCCCGTCAAATTGCTGATTACTATAAGGAAATAATAAAGTCAATTGAAAAGCAAGCAGATATTCCCACACGGGTCCGAACCTGAGTTTAAGAGTTTGTTCTTATAAACTTCTGACGCAAAGGTCAGCTACGTTAATTGTTACCTGTGTGCCAATATCGTTTTTATTTGGCCCCCAAATTATCTCACTCCGAATTATGTACCAATCTTAATTAGAGATTATTAATTATTTTATGTCCCCGCCTGCGAATTACTAGGCTTTAAAGTTCAACACAGCAAACTCCCTATGATACTTTCTGGCGGCCTGATCATAAGCCTTTGCGGCGGCGATTTCATCGTCGAAGTATCCGATGACTCTGTGCAAGCCTTTTGCTCTTATCTGCGCCTGCCATTTTTTTATGCTTTTTTGCCAAGTTACGCCGTGGTATTTGGAGTGAGCTCCCTTTTTCTTTTTATACGGCTTGTTGATGGTGTTCTGTGATTTTGTGGCCGGCCTTAGGTTTGCCTGGCGATTATCGAGGCCGTTATGGTTGATATGGTCAACGACGAGGGGATGGGGCGGGTTTAATATTTCGCGGTGCATCTTAATAGTTCGTTTCTTTTTGTTTACGGGGTCCCAGGCACAACGAGCGGCATAAAATGTGCCCGATGAGCCCTCGCTGGCATACCATTTGTGTTTGTTTAGGCGCTCGAAATGTTTGGGATCCACGATGGAGTATTTGCCCCGTGTAAGCGGTATCCGGCGAAAGGGGTAGCCGTAGCGGGCACGGCGGTACAACAATACCACAGCCACGAAAGGCCTCAGCAGGTAATCAGGAATCGAAATGGTAAAAGTGAACTGAATTTTCTCGCTCCGCAGAGAGAATTTAGAAGTTAGAATGTAGAATTTAGTTTTACAGGGGACTAAAAAACAGTCCCTCTATAATTGGCTGAACCTGCGTGTTTGGTACGAAAATTTAGCCGTTTCTCGTGGCATGCCAGCCGTAACTCGTTTTTAAGAAAGGAGATAAAAAATTTTGAAAAATTTGATTTTTGTTCTGAGGTAATAGCGTTT
>JABMRO010000643.1 GCA_013202635.1 Planctomycetota bacterium | reverse complement strand
TTTCCGTCCCGCCCCGTGCTCCCGGTCGAATGGAGTAAAAGACCAGAAAGGACCCATCCGGGGCAATGCCCGGATGGCAGCCTCTTAAGTTGCCCATCTCCAAAGGGAGCTTTCTGGCCCGATCCCAGGTGTTGCCCACGGAAGGGGCAATCCAAAAACCGCCTCGTCTGGATTTAAAGCAGATACTGTTATCCGCTGTCACAGAGAATCCACCCGAAGCGGAATTGAAGGGTGGGCTGAGTTCCTTCGGTAAAGACCATCCCTGTGACGTCCGCATGCAGCGATAATAAATCTTGCGTTTGAAGGGATCGTAGGTAACTGTCCATTTTCCTGACGATCCGGAGCTGTCCCGTCTTGATCTGGTGAAATTTTGGTCCCAAAAATAGATACTATTGGCATCAGGAGACAGACACACCGACCAGGGCATGTATGGAATACTTTGTATACGTTTAGGAACTGTCCAGCCCTGATCCGTGTTTTCTGTGATATAAACAAACCCAAGCCGGTTAAAACAAAAGGTGTTGCTATCTGCAGAGAAGTGCCCATGTCCTTCCCCCTTGTGAGGTCGTGTATCACAGATCAGTCCCGGGGCAAAGACCTGGGCCGTAGATCCGGGTGGGGTCTGTCCCAAATAGGGCCCCTTTGCAAAGGGTTCTGCACACAGGCCAATAGAACCTACTCCCAAACAAGCCACAAGCCAAACCACTTTTTTCTTTGTCTGTTTCATAACAGATCTCCTTTTACTAAGAGTAGAACTGGTTTCTACTGTAATCATCCCGCAAAAAAAGATTTGTTTCAGAGAAAGTAGGTGTTTATCTTAGGAATGTTTATTGATTGGTTAGGGTCGTCAGCCTGGCCGGCTCTACTGCACAGCCGGTCTGGGGCACTGTGCATGGAATTGTCATGTATTATCAGGCAGAGGAAGACTTGCAGGTTTTCAAGAAAATCTGCAAATTCTGGAATGTTAAATGATCAAGGCCGGGATAAAAAACTCCCGCCTTTTTTGCACTGGAATCGGATTTTTCAAATATTTACCCTATTATTTGCCATTATTTACTAAGGACAGCACTACCACGGATCGTTTTTATGAGAATCTCCGGCAATGAATTACCTATCACTTGCTCCTTCAAAAGATAATCCACCTTCTTTCCTTCGTCATTTTGATTTCGAATAATCTTAAGATCATCCTTGTATGTTGTTTGCCTCTCAAACCGGTAGGGGGAGACAATTCTTCCTTTGTGTTTTTCGGCAGAGAACTTGAAACTGCCGACAATAGTGTTGCCGTTGTAGTCAAGAAGACCACGCCCCGTGCCGGTTGCGACGGTGATATTATGCCTTGGCGTATTCGCCAGAACGACTTTTATATCGCCGCCATTTGTCAAGAAATTGCTTTCATCCTCAATGACAATCCTCGATGCGTTGATATCGGCTTGCCCGCCCGAGACGTTGAACGTGCCTTCGCACTGAACAAAGCGGATATCCCCAAGCCCGGTCGAGATGTCGAACATTCCTTTGGAGTGCTTAAACGTCATCGTTCCCTTGCCCGTAGCAACTGAAATAGATCCATCAAAGGAGTCCACATTCAACCGGGCGATGCCTCCGTGACATTTCACCTTCATATTCTTTGGCAATTCCAATTTCCATTGATAAATGTCACGTGGAGTCGGTCTATTCGGATGGTAGTTCAAATCCTTATCGCTCAGACGAAGTGCTCTGTCTGTCTCGTGGATAGTATACTGAACAGTTGGATCATCGGCATACCTTACGTGAATATGAACGTTGTGATCACTTGACGCTGTTATCGTATATCGGCTCATGGGCGAAACATCAATGGTGATTTCGTCCTTGTTTATATACGTATTCTCAATTTCCTTAATTTCCTTCTGTGGTTGGAACATTGCACAGGAACTGGTAGAAACCAATACAAGGATCATAATCAGTGTTTTGTTCATTTCCATGAGCTTTCCTTTTAACCATTTCATAATCATTTCATTACTCCTTAATACTATCAACATTATTTTGTTTCTTGGTTCTGGCCATCAAAGGCCACACAGCGGCGTATAATCGTAATAGAGTTTGTTGATATCGTGGGTTCGAACAAACGCCTCTACTCCGCTGACATCATCCTGCTCGATGAAATCGGTTATTGACTGCGCTGTCGCGTTTACAAGGTATAGAACAAGGCTGGTAGCAAAAAAAATGCTAGTAGATAGCTTATTTCGTGCCATCTTTATCTCCTATCTATACTAATTGTAATTAATTATTGTGCTATAGTAGGAGCAATTATTATAAATATATATTACTGTTTTGTTACAGTTTTGTCCTTTTTTTAATATTTTTCTACATTTCGCAGAACTGATTTGTCCAATACTTTCTGTTTCGTACTCAAAGCTAGTCTAATGATTAAGAACTACATAATTTACACATTTCTTCGTCACCGTCTACTTAATTCGATGCAAAAAAATTTGCAGGTTTTGGAATGTGAAATAATCAAGGCTTTGTCCCCAAATTTAACCAGCGCATAAATTATCTGGATGAAGACTGGCAGGTCTTCAAAAAAATCCACATGTTCCGGAATGTGAAATGACCTCCGCATGCAAATACGATGCTTTGTTGGAATTTTTTAAGCTAATGAAATAGGTGAATATTCCTTCAGGTTATCGATAGGATTCGGGTAGATATTCCTTGAGCTCAACCCAGTAGATGTCGCTACTCGAATTCCCCCCCCCACCCGTTACTGCGGGTG
>JABMRO010000642.1 GCA_013202635.1 Planctomycetota bacterium | reverse complement strand
TTGATACTTTCTGAAACACTTTTCTGCCTTTTGACTCTACTAAAATATCAAAATCGTCTTTGAATTATAACAATCTGAGGACCCTTTTCACAGATTTTCTGCCAAAGCCACAAAAAATGCAACTTTAGACCTTATCACCACGATATGGAACGACTGTTGTCATTATATGCAGTCATTTCGCTCTATGGCGATTTGCCTCTTCGTGGGTGAATCGCTGGGAGAGCGGTAAGTGTGGAGGTAATCTACAGCATTTTATCCGTAATCGCAAACAGTAAGAATCCGCCATTTAACATTAGTCCCGCCTGCCTACTTTATTTGCCAAATCCAAGAAACTCATATCTGAGTTAAATCTTGGGTTTGTTTTCGTGGATGGTTCGGTACAGGAGATGTCCGATGATAATAATAATGACCAATAATGCCATAAGGACCATGGCGGCGTATGAACTATAGGATGCCACACGATCATGGAACTGACGCAGAAAAAAGGCCCAGCCAAAGATTGCCACATAAGTGCCGGCCAGCACAACGGTCATATTAAGCCAGACTCGCAGGCCCAGCAGAAACCCGATCACACAGCCAACTACCGGGCCGGTCATCCAGAAAGGAAACCAGACGAAAGCAAATAGCCCGATGATACCATACCTTCGGACCATACCCTTGCGGGCCTCAGCAGACTTGCGGGTACGCTCGAATATGTTCTTGAGCCAGTCGATCACCAATAGACGTTGCCAGCTGAGCACAAACAAGGGATAGAAAATAAGTACCAGAATTGTTTCAATTATTATGCAGTTTGAGATGACCGTGCTGTGTCCAAGGGCCAGGGAGTATCCGAAGGCCATGCCGGCAGCTCGGCCAAACATGATGTGAGTAGCGGTCATTCCAATGAGAATCTGGGAATCTTCCGGAGAAAACAGCAACTTAACTCCGAGCCAGAAAGTGTATATAAATGCCAGGGCAACACCGATCAGTAAAAGACGGCCCTCTGGACTGGCCAGAAGTGTTGCCTTTAATCGATTTGGCTGCTGCGAATTCGCTTTGCTTGCTGGTTGTTCTGTTTTCTCTTCCATACTTTCAATATCCAATCGTAGAGTCGATAACAATTAACTATTGGAAATGATCTTCTCATATGACCGATTAACCAAGCCAAATATTCATCAAGTCGGTTCCATCGCCCGGTTTACTTAAACAGTTCTTCAAGGCCCTCGATTATCTTTTCGCCTACCTCGCCTTCCAAATGGCCCTTTAATTGTTCTTTCAGTTGCTCTTTTAACTGTCCCTCAAGCAGTTTTCCCAAGTCAATCTCGGGCTTATCGATAAGGGCTCTTTCTATAAACTTGCCAGGACCACAGACTTATCGTCGGCAAACTCAAAATTAGCGTCAAGGCCGGCTATCATGAAGATACCTTTCGTTGACGAAGAAACGCTGCATAAAACAAGCTTATGATCGCTATCGGATAACATTTTGCGCAGATTCAGCAGCTTCGACAAGCTAGAGGAAGTTACAATATCAACGCCTGAAAAGTCTATTACCACATCACAGTTACCTTTGTCACGCACCATCTCCACAACCGTTTCGAGCTCATCTCTCATCTCCGGTTCTTGGAGCAAGTCCACGAGAATAATATCTTCAGACCAACCTTGAATTCCCATCTTAATCTCCTTTTTCAAATCAACAAAGCGTTGAAGCTCCCCATTTTGTAACTCACTACAGAACGAGATAATTCATATCACTTTGGGTTTATCTCAAGGGCTTTGTTGAACAGTGTTTCCTGAGACAGCTTGGATGGTTTCTATTGAGGTTTTTCAAGACCTGAGATTTCTCCACACAAGTCATAATTTATCACCTTTCACAAGTAAATAAACTTAACTTTTCATAACCATCTATCGGCGTGTTCAGGCAGCACCTTTATCTGACAACAGAATAGCATAACTCTCTGAAGAACACAATCCTTCATGATTGTTTGCATTAGACTTATGCTCTCATGCCTAAGCTAGCGAACTCTGAGATTGGACAGTGATTACAAAGTTGATTTCATAGATATGATCATTGTCACTGACAGTTGGCAGTTTTGTGGGAGGATAAATGGGGCATCTGCAAAAATCTTCAGGATCAGCACACCAAGATCAGTGAGCACACATGAAAGTTTACCTCTCCTACGAGTTGTAAAATACCAAAATTCTTCGAAATGCCACCTCTTTCATGAGCCGAAAAACACCTAAAAAGTTTTGTGGTATTGCCGCTTTCAGTATATCGGCTATTTCTGAGAGGCATATAACTTCGTAAACTCTATAACATCCGAAAAAGTGGTGAAAGGCACAGGGTGAGTGGTTCTAATCCGGTCTGCTTTGCAGGGGCTTTTCCAAAATCTGGGGCCACCGCTCAAAAAACATCGCAGGACCGGACAGCAAAACTATAGCCGCCCGTAGTCACAAAAATAGTGAGTCACCATCGCAACAAACACCTGTCCACCCGAATAACCTCGTCCTCCTTATTCCTACAGGACTTACGGTAACTTGC
>JABMRO010000641.1 GCA_013202635.1 Planctomycetota bacterium | reverse complement strand
GTGTATCTCCTATGCCAATGGTGTCAAAGCAACTTTCCAGGAAATTCATTTTACTCCGGAATATACAAGAGAATTCTGGTTCGTCGGAAATAGAGGAAAAATGTATGGATATTATGATAATCCCGGCCGTTTCCAGATCCGTATCCAGAAGCTCATCCCGGCAAAACAGCATGGACAAAACCTTAGGGATGTGGAAGAGTACTGGCCAGTAGCCAAACCCGGTGGTCACGGTGGCGGCGACCTCGCATTGCGGAATGAATTTTACCGTCGGATTGTTGAGAATGATCAACCGACTGATGAAATTGATTCAGCATATTATTCCACCGCTCTTGCGGCCTGTGCTGAGGATTCTATTGAATCGGGAATGCCGGTTGATATACCGCAACTGGATTCCTGATTAAGGCAAATGTCGCATTGCATGGCGCAGAGCACCGAGCGGAACAACAAAGGATTTGGGGTCAGCCCCGAAGATAGCAGTTGACTGGGGATCTATGTCAAACCGACAAATAAGCCCTAAAGTAGAGTCGGGCACACTTCAGGGCAGGGTGAAAGTTTCGCATGTCAAAACTATTTAAAAATGTCCTCTTTCTTAACTATTTAAAAATGTCCTCTTTTTTCATTGTGCTGAACCAATACAGGAGGAGTTATACACCAGCCGCGACTCGACGAGAATGGGCCCCGACAAGCTCGTCGGAGTCGAGAAGCGGCTGTGGATAGCTCCGGCGTATGTGTCTTCTCCATGGATGATCCGGCGCCGGTTTCCATGGTTTCCGACTCTTGGCCAATTGCTTCACCTTGACAGTCATCTTCTCAGGATGTTCAGGCAATTCAGTATATGCAAGATTATGTCCTTTATATACCAACTGGATCGTGCCCTCCAGTTTTTCCCGTACTGTTATTTTCTGTTTTACAAGCCCTAATGCTTCATTCCGCTTCGTCAATTGAAAGAACCGGTTTCCCCAGCTGACTGTCCAATCATTCTGAACTTGCCGACTTTCTTCAAAGCACAGAACTTCTTCGAGGATGATGTTTTCTGGAATTGGCCGATGTAAATCCTCTTCTTTCTTGGGCATTACATTGAACTTCTCATTGTGCTTTGGCAAAAAGACCTCTTCCAGAAACTGGTTACCTTCTTCAATCGTCTTGATTCCTTCCAGACGCATTTCTTTGACAAGACGATCTTGAAATGTGCCATTGGTGCGCTCAACACGTCCCTTTGCCTGGGGAGAATAAGCAGGGACGATCCGCACACCCAAGGTGTTCATGGCTCTGCCAAACTGAGTCAACGGATTAGTCTGTTTAAGTTGTTCATCTACAGTAGGTTGCCGATCACACCGATAAATACTGTCCCTATCCACATACAGAGCCTGCGGCAAGCCGTAGCATTCAACATACGTTTGAAACGTCTCCATTGACGCCCTTGTGGTTTCACCCTCGAAAAATCGAGCAAAGGTTCTGCTGGTGGCATCTTCTACCATGACCATAAGCACCGCCTTTCCACTTCGTCCCTCAAACCAATCATGATCCGAACCATCCATCTGAACAAGTTCACCAACATGCTCCTTGCGTTCACGCCAGGCGCGATGCTTCTTCCTTCGCCGTTTCTTTTGCCATCGGCCATCTTTAATCAACCATAACCGTAGTGTTTCATGATCCAGCACATGTCTATCAGAGAACGCCAGGTGTTCACAAGCCAAGGTCGGCCCAAAATCCCAGTACTTTTGCCTATAGAGAGTTAATACCTCTTTCCTGGTCTTTTCCTCAATCCGACGGTTTGACGGTCTGCCGCGATTTTTATGAATCAGTCCTTTGTCGCCTTGTTCTCTATAGCGCTTGTATATCCGCTTCGTATGTCGATAACTGATCCCTAAAAACTCCGATGCCTTTACCTGTGTAA
This sequence comes from Planctomycetota bacterium, assembly GCA_013202635.1. GTDB lineage: Bacteria > Planctomycetota > Phycisphaerae > Sedimentisphaerales > Anaerobacaceae > NIOZ-UU13. The sequence goes on along the minus strand of JABMRO010000641.1, from coordinate 348 downwards.
TCAGCCCATCTTTTACGCGAGAAAGCATCTCCAGCCTCTTGCGTTCTGTTGCGCTCATCTTTATGTCTCCCATATATCCTCCTTCCAATTTGGAGGATAGTATAGGGAACATTTCTAGTAAGTTTTATGGGGACATTTTCATAAAGTTTCGACACTCTTATTTCTTATTTGTACGGCGTGTTGGTCAAATCGAGAAATACATTGTGTTAGAGCAAATATTTTCAGCCGTCCCGAGCCTACTCCGCCGAAGCAAGGCTTCTGGCTGCGAAGCCTGACGAAGCCACGCAGGGCGAAGGCGGGATATACGCAGATAATTACGCATCTCTTTTCCGGCACAGCGGATACCTG
>JABMRO010000640.1 GCA_013202635.1 Planctomycetota bacterium | reverse complement strand
GCCTTTGACATAGTTTTGTCCCAGACTTTAACACAGTTCCGTCCGGCACTTTTGGCTTCGTACAGAGCCAGGTCCGCTCTACGCATAACCTCCCTGGAAGAATCAGCGGCCCCTGCGGAAGCAGGGGTTTGTGCTATCCCACAGCTAATTGTCATCGGCAGGTTTTCGACGGCCTTTATTTCCTGAATTTTGCCTCGAATCCTTTCCAGTAATGTAACGGCATCTTCTGCTTTTGTTTCCGGCATTATTATGACAAATTCGTCGCCGCCATAACGTGTGAGTACATCCGTTGCTCTTTTCTGGCTTTTCATACATTCGGCAAGTTTTCTAAGAGCATCATCGCCGGCGGCATGGCCCAGTACGTCGTTGATTGTTTTGAAGTTGTCGAGGTCTATGATTGCAATGGAGAATTGACGTTTGTAGCGTTTTGCGCGGGCGCACTCGGCTTGAAGTTTATCCTCAAGAAGCTTCCTTGAGCCTACTCCGGTTAGGGCATCGGTCAGGAAAGTCAGCCTTACCTCTTGATACAACTTTGCATTAGTCAGATGGGAGTTCAGGATTTCTCTTGCTAATTTTGCCTTATAGGATGTTAGCTCCCTATTTGTGGCGGCCGAAGCAGCTAAGCCGCACATACACAAATAGCTCGTCTCGGCGAAACCCGAGGCCGTAGCCGGGCAGCCCCTGCCATTTTGCTTCGACCAGGCGGTTTTGCCCCCGCTTGTTGCCGGCGGGAGCGAAGAATCGGGGGAAAAACGGTGAGTGGAGATATTAAGCGGAATGACCAATCGGGGAGATTGGCCCCCCAGCTTTTCACAAACGCACGGAATGCTGTCATAGCGAAATTCAGCTCCGTTAAAAAATTGCCCCGCACCAATTGAACCCGAGCCGAAGCGCTGCAAACCAGGTCCAGAGGCAGGATTGCCGCTGAGGGACAATTGGTGCGGGGTTATTTGCCCCAGTGACTCTTTGGGGCAGGAACAGTTGTTGTAGCTGACCAGTGTATAGGCTTTAGCCGTCGTGCTACGGCAGTCTCCCTGGCTACGGCTGGCGCCTTCGCCAAGACGAGCGCCCTGACGAGTAGAGCCATTTTGGTGAATCAACAGTACACATTTCTTGGCGCCGAAGAGCTTTGGTACCTCACGGGTAACTATGTTGGCGACTTCATTTAAGTCGATGCTTTTCAGGCAAGTCGAGAGCATTGCGACTTCCTCGGCTGCCGCTCGGTCCTCAAGAAGCTGTCTTGCCATAAGGTCACGAGTTGAGACTATTCCGACCACAACTTTGTTATAGACAATTGGTAAATGGCGAATCTGATGAGAGGTCATAATTTCTCGTACCTTGCTGCTCGGAGTATTGGGTGAACAGGAGATAACCTGGGTCGTCATAATCTCGTCTATGGTGGTTTTCTCAATGTCCATCGAGGCGGCAACCACTCGGTTGACAATATCTCGCTCTGTCACCACGCCAATAAAGTCCCCGTTACGATTATTTACGATAAGACAAGCGACTTTATTAGTAAACATCTTAACCGCGGCTGCTTTGATGGTGGCATTATGGCTGATGGTTATAATCTCTGCAAGCCGTTCAACAATTACATCCATTTTTTTGTGCTTTGTATGATTCATAAAGTATAACCAGTCCCCCAGCTGAATATCTATTCAACAGTATTCAACTTAATATAGGGCTGCCTGAAGGCAGTTTATCGGCATTAATCATCGGCTACTTCTGGAATTTTTGTTGTTAGCAGAGAAATAAAGTTCCTGGAAGGGTTGTTATCGGTCTGGTGACTATGAACGTCAATTTATTCTAAGACGCTAAAAAAGTTTATTTACCTTTAACTGCGTATTTTATCAAAGGCATTGACTCGGCTGGTGTTTATATGTTAAAATTAGCACAACTAATAGTTTACAAAGATTGAACCGCAATTAGTGGACCAAACAATCAGTGAGGAAGGGGTCGGAAGATGCTTAGGTCTTTCAGTTTCTCTTTTACTCTGATATTAATCGTATCGTCCGTTATCCGTCCCGATAAAATCTGGACTGCGAAGGATGAATCGCTACGTAGCACGAGTGTCCCAATAGGTGACATGAATGAGATTGATCCTTCGCTCGCACACCCTTTACTGTCTGCGACAACAGACAAGGGGGTAACGCGAGTGCAGTCGGTTGTGATTAATGAGAATCACTACGACCCTGAT
>JABMRO010000639.1 GCA_013202635.1 Planctomycetota bacterium | reverse complement strand
CAAAAAGGTTTCCAAAGAGCAGATGGATCAAATCGCATTGAAACAGTACACGCTGAGGCCCAGTTGGAATTATTCCATTTCACCATCAAAAATGTGAATTTATTTTTGCGTCAGTCCTAAGTAAAAGTCTTTTTCAGGATATGAAGAAAGCAGCTTTGAATATAAACTTTGATTCCTTACGCACAATCATCTACCAGAAATCATATGGTGATGATCAATACTTAGAGAAAGTAGATGATCCATGCTTCTTCGCCATACTCGACCGGTTTGTAAAACTGGCCGAAAAGTATGGAGTACCGCTGTCGTTTTATATGATCGGGAAAGACCTGGAAAACACAAAGGTGGCGGATAGAGTGCTCCATCTGTCAAAAAGCGGGCACGAAATCGGAAATCATAGCTATTCACATATCAGTAACCTGGGAGATCTCCCCTACAGTAAAATCGAGCAAGAAATCTATAAAGCACATTTAATAATCACAGATGTCCTTAATGGTAGAACCCCCGATGGGTTTATTGCCCCAGCTTGGAGTACTAGTCGGAACTTAATTAAAGCTTTGATTAAATTTGGATACGCTTATGATACAACGCTATTTCCTTCTTTTATTATGCCCTTAATTCAGCTGCGATTGAAGCTCGCAAGTGACCAGGGGTACAAGAAATCGATCTCAGTATTCAGGAAAGATATCTGGGGAAATTTACTCGGAAGCAGGAAACCTTTTTTGGCTTCCCCCCGTAACCCATGGAATATTGTACCGTTCTCGAGAGGAAACAACCGGGACATCATGTGTCTTCCGCTTCCGACTATCTGGCCGAGAATCGGAATGTGGCATAGTTGGGCATTTAAGAAAAGCAAGGCAGAATATGAGAAAATGCTAAGGAGAGCAATAAGGGCAAATACAGCGTTCTACCTTCTGATGCATCCTGCGGATCTTTTTTGTCCTGAAACAGATATCAGGGGATTTCCTGAGTCGCTTCTTGGTTTTGACCGTATGTCGGTACCGCTGAAGGATAAAATGGAGCGAATGAAACTCGTGTTTGATGTAATTTGCTCAGAATGTGATGTCGTTACTATGAAAGAACTGGCCGAGAACCAAATGGCCGAATGTCGGGGTTTGAAATGAAGCTTGATTCACAGATGTTGGTTGTGGCAGATCCCGAAGCTTTTTACCTACCACATTTTATTGCCAAGATGGCCAAGGCTGGTCGTGTAAGTACCATCGTCGTCCGTCACAGGAAAACAGATTTTATAACCAAATATAGGGATTTGAAAAGGAATATAGACGCATTCGGCTTGTATACTCTGATGATAGCGTCTTTCTGCATCATTTTGGCAAGGGTTGCTGACCTTGTGTTCAGGGACAAATACTATTCTATCGAGAAGGTGGCGAAAAGATTCAACCTGAACATATTCTATGTAAAAAAAATACATGATGAATCATTTTACAATATTATCAAACAGGAAGATACACGAACAACATTTTCTCAAGTTGCTGTAAAGCTGAAAGCGGAACTCCTGGAAAAGGGAAAATTCATTAACAGGCATTGCGGGCTGTTGCCAAGCTATGCAGGCGTTAACCCGGTTTTCTGGGCGCTATTAACCGACGAAGAATACCTGGGCATTACCCTGCATATAATGAACGAAGGATATGATGCCGGGGAGATTCTGAAACAAGGAAAAATAAAAAGCAAGGGCCATACGTTTTTTTCAGCCTATCACCAGCTGTTTGACTTGGGAGCGGAATTGTTTTTGCAACTGCTTAACGATAACAATAAGGACACGCCTGACTTAGCTCTAAAGCGCTCGTATTATTCATGGCCGGACAGGCATGATAGGAAAAATTTTGCCCGAAAAGGGTATAGGTTCGGCATACCATTCAGGCTTCATCCCTCAATAAAGCCCTGAAACCTTCAAACAATGCTTTCAATTATAATGACAGACAGGAAAGGGGGAATCTATCAGATTCGTGCGGATGTGAAAGAATTTAATTTCTTGGATCGTGTGTCTCATTTTAATTGACATATTCCGAGTGTCAGGTTGTAAAGTGGTTGAGAATTCAGTCTACTGGAAATAGAGTGTTTAGAGCCCGATGTGACTGTTGTCGCAAGGAAGAGCGTATAATATAGTTTTCGTATTCTTGTGATGCATATAGGGAAAGAGCTTCCAAAACTTGAAGGTAAGGGGGGGTTGGCAGTTAATCATACAAAAATGGAAGCAGTAGAT
>JABMRO010000638.1 GCA_013202635.1 Planctomycetota bacterium | reverse complement strand
TGTTAGAGTCGAAGAAAAGATTATAGAGAAACACTTTCAAAACTGCGTAACTCAAGCTATAAAAGGAAGCTCGGAGAAGGAAAAACAACACAAGCTGGATGAAATTCTCAAACTGATACATCAAAAACGCAGAGGGTAAAATACGGTGAAAAGCTGTTGAGCTGTATATTACAATGCTAATATCGTGCCAAATTTAAGGGGTGAAAAATATGAACAGACAAGTCCTTCCGGCTTTAGTAATTGTGCTCGTTTTAACTTTGTCTGTCAGAGCTTCGCAGCAGCCGTCTGATACAAATGATTTGAAAATACTTTCGGATTATCTGCGTTATGCCTCTCTCAATAATGCAGAGCTGAAAGCAAAATTTGAGCAGTGGAAGGCGGCGTTAGAGCAGATTCCCCAGGCAAAAGCATTAAGTGACCCGAAATTTACCTACAGCTATTTTATAGAGGAAGTCGAAACACGGGTCGGCCCGCAAAAACAAAAATTCGGCATAATGCAGGTATTCCCCTGGTTTGGCAAAATCCAGGCCAGAACCGACATGGCCGCAGCAAAGGCCCAAGCTGCAAGGCAAAGATATGAAACAACCAAGTTGAAACTTTTCCGGCAGGTAAAAGAGGCTTTTTACGAATTCACATATCTGGCCACGGCTATCGATATTGCGAAACAGAATCTCGAATTGCTCCAGCATTTCGAAGAAGTCACTCGAACCAAATACAGAACCGCTACGGCAATACATCCTGACATAATTCGTGTCCAGGTGGAATTAGCTAAACTTGAGGATATCTTAAAAAGTCTGGAGCAGCTCAGAGAGCCAACAGTTGCGAAACTCAATTCGGTGCTTAATCGGTCGATTGATGCAGAATTGGTCTGGCCCGAGAAAAGTCAACCGCCGGATGTCCAGCTTGACCGCAAGCTAATTATTCAGGCGTTAAAAAGAGCGAACCCTGAGCTTGCCGAGCTTAGCTGGGAAATTCAGGCGGCAAAAAGTAATGTGAAGCTGGCAAAAAAGAAGTTCTATCCCGATATAGGAGTAGGCCTCGATTGGATTCAGACGGATGGAGCGGTTTCTCCGGGAGTCAGAGGCAGTGGCGATGACCCTGTGATTTTAATGTTTTCAATGAATATCCCCCTGTGGCAGGACAGCTATAAAGCTGCTGAACAACAGGCAAAAGCCAATGTCAGGAAGATTCAGGGGCAAAGAGCAGATATCGAAAACAAAATATTATCAAGAGCTTTTGAGGTACTGTACGATATCGAAGATAGTCAAAGAAAGACGCGTCTTTATGGGGATGTTTTGATTTCCAAGGCTCAGGAGCTTGTTCAGGCATCCGAAACCGCCTACCAGGCAGGCACGATAGATTTCCTCTCACTGATAGATGCACAACGCATGCTGCTTAAATATGAGTTGGACTACGAAAGGGCCGTTACAAACAATCAGCAGAAAATAGCTGAACTGGAAATGCTTGTCGGGACGGAACTGCCCTCAATCAACAGCAGCGCTTTGGAAAAGTGATTCAATCGTTCATTTGGTTTTCTTGAAGTATTAATGTCATATTACAAGGTTATAGGTGGCTGAAATGAAAATGACACAAGCCAAATCGTTATTGAGTGGTCGAGTATTTAAGACCGTTATTTTGATTGTCGTAACCTTTCTCGCCGGCTTTTTTGTTCACTCGCTTTTGCAGCAGTCCCCCTCCGGCCAGGAGCATAAACATCCCGGCCAGCAGGCTGCCGCAGAAAAACAGACGGTGTGGACATGCTCGATGCATCCTCAATTTCGCCTGCCCAAACCCGGTAAGTGCCCGATTTGCAATATGGATTTGATACCGGAAGTTACTCAAGAAGGTGTTGTTGGTGAAAGACAAATCACTTTCTCGCAAGAGGCCTTAAAACTTATGGAAGTTCAAACAAGCCCTGTGGAGCGTAAATTTGTAGAGGCTGAAATCCGCATGGTCGGCAAGGTTGATTATGATGAGACCCGCGTAAAAAATATCACCGCCTGGGTACCCGGCCGAATCGACCGGCTTTACGTGGATTTTACCGGCATCACGGTTAATAAGGG
>JABMRO010000637.1 GCA_013202635.1 Planctomycetota bacterium | reverse complement strand
ATTGTGAGCTTTTGGCGGAGGCCGTTAGGAAATTAAAAGACGAGCCGGTTGAACCGATACCGACGACGGTTGTCGATTTGGGATTTGCAACTTACATACCGAAAAACTATATACCTATCAACAGACATCGTATGGATGCTTACCGCAAGATTGCCGTTGCAAAAGGTGATGAGGACATTGAGCAAATAAAGGGCGAGTTAACGGATGTTTACGGGGCGATGCCGGATGAGGTAAAGCTGCTGCTGGATTTGGCTGAGCTTAGAATCAAGGCGAGTAAGCGCGATATAAAAAGTATCGTTGCATCCGGAGAGGATTTGATATTTTCATTTGCCAAAGACGCAGAGGCGCCGAGCAAATCTTTCTTTTCAAAGGTTTCAGGAAAGGTTAGAATCTCCGATATGAGGACGGTATATTTACGTTTATCGAAGAATTATTTTGAGCCGAGGACGTTGATAAGCGTTCTGCGGAAAATTTTGGGAGAGGCAGGAATATGAATGAAAAAAAAGACAAAGTTAATAGACGAATTTATAAAAAAAGTTCCTTTAGTCGTGTGTTCACGGTTTTAGTAATAATAATTATAGCTATTTTTGTATTAGTGAGTCTGATTCTTATAAGCCTGCCTCCTGTGGGACGGCCTGATTGGGTTATGTGTGCAATGAATGTAAGTGGGCTGGGAAAAGCATTATATTTGTACAGAAATGATTATGATGGACATTATCCAACAGCGGATAAGTGGTGCGATTTACTCGTTATGAATTATGAAGTAAAGTTGGAGTCCTTACTTTGCAAAGGCTCTGATGCAAAAATTGGTGAATCCAGTTATGCTCTTAATAAAAATATTGAAGGTAAGAAGTCTTCAGAGATTCCAAAAGATACGGTTATCCTATTTGAAACCAATTTCGGTAAAAATCCTTTGGGAAGAGATGGGACATTGGGAGATCGGCAGTGGTATGAGTCACTAAATTCGATCAGTGAAAGAGGGTACCTCAAACAACTTAAGCGTTCGGAGAAAATCTATAAGCTTAGGTGGAATCAGGTTGGCGGGCCGGAACTGTTAGCTACAGAAAATCATAAACGTAAGGTTTATAATTTTTTATTTAATGATATGCATGTAGAATCTGTAAAAGCGGAGCGGCTTGATGAGTTGAAGTGGGGAACTGAGGAAGAAAAAAGTACAGAGACTCAAATTAAGTCTTCGGGTAATTTTCGCAGACTGACAAATGATGAGGAATTGAAGTACTGGCTGGAGAATATGGTATGGTATCATCATTTCGCTAATGAAGAAATCCATGCCGCTACGGGACTGACGAACAAAGAAATCGCTACTGGATTAAAGAAATTTAATATTCGGCCGGGTAATAGACCAAAGCGAGATGAGGATGGGCCTCTGCTTGTATTGCCTTATCCGGGAGGTCGTCATCCGCGAATCGGATTTTTAGAAGGAGCGATTGAGCCGCAGCGGGAGACGAAGTTCAGTGTCTTTACTCCGTGGGATAAGGACAGCTATGTTGTGGTGGATTTGCCAGAAGCTGTCTGGTCGAACCTGGGGCTGACGTATCTGGCTCATACTCACATCGATACGATATGGACTAAACAAGGGATTGAAATTAAAAAGCTGGAGTGGAACCGCTATCCTGACGGGATGCTGGATATTGAGCGGGAGCTGCCGAATGGTATTGCTTTCGGTGCGAAGGTAAGGCCGACTAAAAAGGCTGTGCTGATGGAAATGTGGTTAAAGAATGGGACTGACAAAAAACTGACGGATTTGCGGGTGCAGATATGTGTGATGACAAAAATGGCGGTGGGCTTTGAGCAGCAGACAAATGATAATAAGGTACTAACGAATCCGTACGTTGCCGCCGCCGATAGTGACGGCAATCGCTGGATAATAACGGCAATGGAAGGCTGCCACAATCCGTGGGGTAACGCGAGGTGTACGTGTTTTCATTCGGACCCGAAGTTTGAGGATTTAGAGCCGGGCGAAACAAAGAAGTTGCGCGGATGGTTGTCTTTTTACGAGGGAACGGATGTCGAGGCTGAGTTTAAGAGAATCGAAGAAACCGGCTGGTGCAATCGATGAGATTGTCAAATTTCTAAATGATGGAATTAAGCCAACTAAAGCAAGAAGTTAAACGTATTATGTAAGATGGAGGTTTAAAATGAGTAAGAGCAGAAAACAAACTTTAACAATAGTGGCGGCCGTGCTATTTATGGCGGGCCTGAGCTGGTCGGCACAAAAGCAGTATAAAAGTCTGGAAATAGGTCAAAAAGCGCCCGATTTTAATCTGCCGGGTGTGGATGGGCGTAATTACAGACTTGCGGATTTTGCGGATGCGAAAGTCCTTGTTATTATTTTTCACTGCAACCATTGCCCGACTGCGCAGGCTTACGAAGGGCGGATGAAAAAGCTGGCGGCCGATTACAGGAACAAAGGTGTTGCGCTGGTGGCGATTTCGCCTAACGACCCTAAGGCGGTGCGCCTGGACGAATTAGGCTACTCGGATATGGGCGATTCGTTCGAAGATATGAAAATCCGCGCGAAGGACATGAGATACAATTTTCCGTATCTTTATGATGGTGAGGACCAGAAGGTTTCTCTTGCATACGGGCCGGCTCGAACGCCGCATGTTTATATCTTTGACAGGCAGCGCAAACTGCGCTATATGGGCCGAATAGATGATTCGGAAAAGCCCCATCTGGTCAAAACTAAGGATGCGCGTAATGCTATTGAGGCATTGTTAAGAGGGAGAAAGATTCCCGTTGAAGAAACCGCGACTATCGGCTGCTCGATTAAATGGGCGGATAAACGAGAATCTGCCAAAAGGACTCTTGAGCTGTGGGCGAGAGAAAATGTTACTGTGGAGATGGCAGACGCAAAGAGCATAAAGAAGCTTATCAAAAACGATTCAGGGAAACTGCGGCTGATCTATATCTGGGCGAGCTGGAGCAGGCCCAGCGTAAAGCAATTGCAGGAATTTGTTACTATAAACCGGATGTACCGCAAGCGTGATTTTGAGCTGATTACCATCAGTGCCGATTCGCCTAAAAGAAGAAGCAGAGTTCTTTCGTCTTTGAAGAAACAGCAGGTTTCGTGTAAAAATCTTCTGTTCGATTCGGAAGATGAATATGAGCTTATGACGGCTGTAGATAGGGATTTACTTGGTGGTATTCCATATACGATTTTGATTCAGCCGGGCGGAAAAGTTATTTACCGCAGGGTGGGAATGATAGAGCCTCATGAGCTTAAGAAAGCTATCGTTGGACACCTTGGGCGGTATTACAAATAGATGTTGAGATAGTAAAATTGCAGTATCAAAGTCAGAAGGAAACGTATAAACAGGAGAAGAATTATGCGGTTTACTGTAAATAAATATCTATTTTTTGTCTTAGCTGGATTGTTATCGGCGAACTGTTTAGGGCAAAGCCGGAGTAAAGAAGGCAGGTCGCCGCTGGATGAGCTGCCGGCGCATATAAAGCATATAACACACTTTGGCCAGAGGGCGGATTTTTCACACGATGGTAAGCGTATTTTGTTTATCGAGAAGACTTTCGGCGATGTATATGAGATGGAGCTGAAGACAAAGACTGTCCGCCCGATGACACACCATTACTATCACGAAGGCTACACACGTGCACTGTATCTGGTTAACGGTGATATTCTTTTGTCCGGGGCACGGCAGTTCGACGCTACCAATCCGATGCCGAGCCGAAGCGAGAAAAACGCGGAGTTGTGGATTCTGAAAAAAGACCTTTCAGCCGCACCCGTTCCATTGAGTGAGAAGTGCTCGGAAGGCCCGGCGGTCTCGCGCAGACATATGCGGATTGCGTGGACGCAGGGTGGAGCATTCTATATGGCGAATATAGTTTACAGGGACGGCAAACCCGAACTGGCGAATAAGAAGAAAATTTTAGATAAACGGGATTTGTCTTTTAAGACCGGGCTTGAAACTCAGAACTTTCGGCCTCCTGATGAAAAAGAGCTGATATTCAGCGCGTACGGTTACCAGGGTACGGAAGTTATGGGATTGGATATCGAGACTGGCAAAGTGGTGAACTACTCCAGGGCACCGAATCGGTATGATGAGCCTGAAGGTATTTTTCCCGATGGCAGATTTACGCTGGTAGAATGCGATAAACACAACCGCAAGGGGACACAGTATATCGACCTCTATAAGCTGGTGCTGGACGGTTCGGTAAAGACGGAACGGATGACTTTCTTTTCCGATTATCCGGGCTATAAGGCCTCGAATCCGGTGGTAAGTGATGATGGCCGATACATTGCGTTTCAGGTTGCCAAAAGAGGCGATATGGCCGGCGTGGGAAGAGGCATCTTGATATTCGATTTAATGATGTATGAGAGGATGAAAAAATCCGGGGTGAAAAGGCGATGAAACCGCATTAAGCCGATATGGTTTTGATATTTTTTTACCTGAACCTATCAGCTAATGCCGAGCCAAATTCCTGTGCAAGCTTGCTGGCTGTGAATTGTTCTTTATTATCATAGGATGCCGTCAGTAAAACCTGCCCATTTCTGTCTTTAGCCATGATAGAGACACTCTCGATAGCCTGGTTTGCAGCGGCGTACCTGTTAGAGCCGAACGTTTTGGCATCGGGAGCGGACCTGACTGTCATAAATGTTGCTCCTGTGATGAAAATCGTAGCGTTGTTGGGGTTGCCCAGTTCAATCTTTCGTCTTATGAATTCCTTTTCGAGTACGTCCCTGAGGACTTTGCCCACGTATGGATTCTCGCTTTGAATAAGTGCGATATAGACACACTTGTGGGTAAGCTCTTTTATGTGGTGGGTTGTTACGATGTCGGAATTACAACCGGCAGATATAGCTATCGTCAGCAATCCAATAAGCCAATATGTCCTGTTCATTTTTTACTCCTAAACTATTTTTTCTTCTATAATAATATTCGGCATATTCTTCTGTTTGCTGAAGATTTTTTTGGATTATGCCGTTCAGGCGGGCCGATCGGCGTGTATTTGGCTGTCGTCGGGTAAATATTCCGCTCGGAAATGGAAGATTTCGTGCCTTGGCAGGCAAGAATATACTTTGGGGATGAAAAAATAAGAATTGCAATTTTATGAATTTGCTTTTAGATTATCCTCGTAAATTAGCTGTCGGTATTCAATAGTGAGGAGATTGAAGAATTTTGTTATATCAGGGAGCAGATTATGGCAGAGGTTAAGCCAGGCCGGGAAGAAGCCATCTCGCTGCTGAAGGAATATAATAAAAGTGAAGGATTGATTAAACACGCGCTGGCTGTTGAGGGGGTTATGCGCTATTGTGCCCTCAAACGTGGTCATGACGAAGAAGAATGGGGTGTTATCGGATTAATTCACGACCTGGACTATGAGCAATTTCCGGAGCAGCACTGCCGAAAGAGCGCGGAAATTTTAGCTGCCCATAACTGGCCTGCTGAGTACATACGGGCTGTGGTCTCACACGGCTGGGATATATGCACCGATGTTGAACCTCAAAGCGAGCTGGAAAAAGTCCTTTATGCTGTTGATGAGCTGGTTGGGCTTGTAGCAGCAACGGCATTGGTTCGTCCGAGTAAGAGTGTTCTGGATATGAAAGTCAAATCAGTCAAAAAGAAATGGAAAGATAAAGCCTTCGCTGCAGGCGTAAATCGAGCTGTAATTGAAAAGGGTGCCGAGATGTTGGGCATTGAGTTGAATGAGCTTATCGACGATGTAATTATGGGGATGCGCGAGGTGGCCGAGGAAATCGGGCTAAAAGGTAATTGTTAGTTTTGACTTCGATTAGCTCATTCAAGCCGAGTGTTTAATTTTAATTTGGTAGGTGCGAGATTAAAATATGATTAAGGTATGCTTTTTTTTATCAGTGTTAATGCTGTTGCTGACAGGCGGTTGCGGCAGCGGTAATAATCCAAGCGGGGCTGAGTTAGAGCGCAGGACTCTAACGCGGAAAATCAGACATGTGGAAGCCTCGGGCGGATTGGTACTTATGGTTGGCGGTGAGACTCTAACCAGTGATGAGGTAATCGAGTCGCCGGTAGAATTAGGAGAGACATTTGTATTGCCCATAGAATACTTTAAGCCGATTGCGCAGGCAAGTGAACTCGAGCAGTTCAAAGAACGAGTCAGGGGTCAGCTTAGGGGAATTCTTACGGATAAAATTTCGGGTATGCTGCTTTATCAGGAGGCCAAAAGAGAAGTGGGTGAGAATATTGAGGTGGCTCTTGAAAAGCAGGCGGACAAGGCAATGAGGGAATTTGTTATGGCTTACGGGGGTGACCAGATCAGGGCTGACGAGGAACTTAGACAAAAAGGAATGGACTGGAAGAGCTTTAAGGAACGTCAAAAAAAGTCGATTCTCATTCAATGGTATATATTAAAGAAACTTCCCAATAACAGGCCTGTTACCCATCGTGAGTTGATGGAAAGTTATAACGAGATGAAAGAAGAAATTTTTGCCATACCCGCGGTCATACAATTCCGGCTGATTGATATTCGGCCGGCCAGGCTAAAAAAATGGGCGCCGAGCAAGTATCGTGAGCTTGCAAAGCTGTTAGCCAACAGATTGCTCACACGCATAAAATCAGGTGAAGATTTCGATAAATTGGCCGGTCAATATTCGCACGGGCCTATGCGGGGTTTTGGCGGATTGTGGAAGCCGGTGCGACCGGAGTCTTTAGCTGTGCATTATGATATGCTTGCCGCTGAAGCAGAGAAGACAGAAGTCGGTGGGATTGCAGGCTTGATTGTAACTGAGGAACATGTTTTTATAATGAAGCTTGAGGGAAAACAATCAGCCGGTTATGAGCCTTTTGTAAAGGTGCAAGAGCAGGTCCGGGGGAAAATTGTTCACGACCGTCGGAACGAGGTTCTCGGTAAAGTAAATGCTGAACTTTTACAGCAAGTAGAATTAAGTAAAATGGACGAATTTGTAGATTTTTGCCTGGAAAAGATTTATCAGGTGCGCGACCAGCCAGTAACGGTAAAAAGGGATATATACAGAGGCACAGAAGCACAGGGCCGCAAGGACACAGGGGCGTCGATACCCGGAGCAGGTATGGGAATGCCAAGAAGTATCAGAAGAAGGTAAAAGTAAAAAGAGATAGTCATCAAAACACGAAAAGCAGGGACAGAGTAATATAATATACAGAAGCAGTTGGCTGCCGCCTGAATTTTCAGGAGCAAATTTGGCTGGATTGACTTTAGAAAGTTGAATTGAAAGATGGAGATTGTAGCACACGGCATAGACCTTGTAGATTGTCCGCGTATAGAAGCAATGATAGAGCGGCACGGTGAGCGATTCATTCAGAGGGTTTTCACTGCGGCCGAGCAGGCCTATGCCGAGGCAAATAAAAACGAAATAGAGAAATTAGCCGGTCGCTTCGCGGCAAAAGAAGCCATTCTTAAACTGATGGGGACGGGATGGCGGGGTAAAATTGCCTGGACGGATGTGGAAATAATAAACAATAGCAGTGGTCAGCCGGAGGTTACTCTGGGCGGCGAGGTGGAAAAAATAGCCGGCAAACTTGGGATTAAACATATTAGCGTAAGCATTACACATACTGCAAATTTTGCGATTGCATCGGCAGTTGCGCTGACACAATCAAATGAAAACAAATGAGTTTGATTGCGTTGTTATAGGTGGAGGTCACGCCGGTGTCGAGGCTGCTCATGCTGCGTCAATAATCGGCGCCAAAACCTGCCTTTTAACCATCAACAAAGACACGATAGCCAAGATGAGCTGCAATCCGGCTATCGGCGGTCTTGCAAAGGGACAGATTGCGCGCGAGGTCGATGCGATGGGGGGGCTGATGGGGCTGGCAATAGACGCGACGGGGATTCAGTTTCGTCTGTTGAATCGCTCTAAGGGCCCGGCTGTGCAGGCCCCGCGTGCGCAGGCGGACAAATACAAGTATAAAGATTATATCCGTACTCAGCTCGAACAAACCGCAAATCTAACTATAGTCGAAGCAACAGCGACCCAGATTATAACAGAGAAAAACAATGTTCGAGCGGTGCGCTGCAGTGACGGAAGGATATACAACGCTCCAACGGTAATTCTGACAACGGGGACATTTCTTCGCGGCTTAATGCACATAGGAACAGAACAATTAGCTGGCGGACGGCTCGGTGAGCCGGCAGCCAAAGAACTTTCTGAAAGTCTCCGGCAGCTTGGACTGGAACTTGGAAGGCTAAAGACCGGCACACCGGCCAGACTGGATGCGGCAACAGTCGATTTGGCCAGACTCGAGGTCCAACAGGGGGATGAAAATCCAATTCCTTTTTCCTTTATGAACGAAATTATAACTCGGCCGCAGATTCCGTGCTGGATAACCTATACGAATGAAAAAATACATAAACTAATCCGAGACAATCTGCATCGCGCACCACTTTATTCGGGACAAATCACTTCAACAGGCCCCCGGTATTGTCCAAGTATTGAGACAAAAGTAGTACGCTTCGCGGATAAGAAGCGGCATCAGGTGTTCCTGGAACCTGAGGACGAAGAACAATCGACTATCTACTGCAACGGCATAAGCACTTCTCTACCGAAAGATGTTCAGGGGCAAATATTTAAATTACTGCCCGGAACGGAGAACGCCCGGATTGTTCATTACGGTTATGCGATTGAATACGATTATTGTCCACCGATTCAGCTAAAACCCAATCTGGAGACAAGGAAGGTGTCGGGGCTGTTTCTGGCAGGGCAGATAAACGGAACCAGCGGGTATGAAGAGGCGGCAGGACAGGGTATTCTGGCAGGTATAAATGCGGCCGGGAAATTACAAGGTAAAGAGCCTCTCATACTCGGTAGAGACCAGGCATATATCGGTGTGATGATAGATGATTTGCTTACGAAGGGGCTTGATGAGCCGTATCGAATGTTCACGTCGCGGGCGGAGTATCGGCTGGTGTTAAGAGCTGATAATGCGGACCGAAGATTGACACAAATCGGCAAATCGGCCGGGCTCGTGGACGAAAAACGGTGGGCAAAATTTCAGGATAAACTCGAAAATATCAATAAGCTCAAGAGCTACCTGAAAAATAACCGTTCGGAAGGGATAAGTTTTTGGGACCAGCTTCGCCGGCCACATAATACTCTTATGGAAAAGATGGCTGAGAGCCCTGATATTAAAAATATGAATCTTACCGAGGATGTTTTTCAGGCAGTCGCTATTGATGCCAAATATGAAGGTTATTTAGCCAAACAAAGGCGTCTTGTGGCTGGTTTTATAGCTTTGGAGAGTAAGAAGATTCCAGCAGATTTGGACTATGACAGCATCGCACATCTCCGGGCGGAAGCCAAAGAGAAGCTGTCTGTTTTCAGGCCGAGTACATTCGGCCAGGCTTCTCGAATAAGCGGCATCACACCGGCTGATATTACGGTGATTCAAATTCATCTGAAAAAAAATAATGACCGAGTTGTCTGAAAATATTTATAACAGCAGTGCTGCGCGTAATGAACCAAAGTTTAAGCTCTGGCGTTCGGCGGGGCTGCTGCTGACATACAAATGCAATTGCGCTTGTGAGTTCTGCTATTACAATTGCGGCCCTGACAAGAATGGCCTGATGTCTGTAGATACGGCTATAAGTGCGTGGCGGTCGCTTAAAATTCTCGCCGGCGATAGCGCCAAAATCCATATCACCGGCGGTGAACCGTTTCTTTATTGGGACAGGCTGCAGGAGATTCTCGAAGAGGCAGGTAATCAGAACTTTGGGAAAGTCGATTTGATAGAGACAAACGGTTTCTGGGCCGCCGATGAAAAAATTGCAAGGGAGCGACTGAAAAGACTCGATGAGCTTGGGAT
This sequence comes from Planctomycetota bacterium, assembly GCA_013202635.1. Taxonomy (GTDB): domain Bacteria; phylum Planctomycetota; class Phycisphaerae; order Sedimentisphaerales; family Anaerobacaceae; genus NIOZ-UU13. The sequence goes on along the minus strand of JABMRO010000637.1, from coordinate 2,147 downwards.
GAACAGATTTAAAATCAGCACGGACCCGTTTCATCAGGAGTATGTTGATATAGAGCCGATACGTCGATTAGCCGGAATAGCTATAGAGATTCTGGGACCTGAGCGGGTGCTGGTTCGCTGGCAGAAGTATTTAGATGAACCAACAGAAATGAAAGGTCTATCACCCGCCGAACGCGAGCAAAGTTACATCGGTGCTATGAACGATTATCCCTGTCGTTTTACCGGTCATTCAGCCGGAAAATTGGCTGAATTAGTAGCCTCAAAGCCGGTAGAGAAACTTGCTTCGGTGAATTGCAAATCGGACCTGCTTGCTGCGAAGGGTGTGCATATAGACCCGTTCGGCAACGTGTTTAGCGGTACGTGCAGCGGCATTATTTTTGGGAATGTAAATCGAACAAAGCTTGAGGATATTTGGAAGCAGTTCCGCCCTTCAGGGAGTGATTTTATCAGTACGCTATTTAATTTTGGCCCCTTTGGACTGATTAAAGAAGCCGACAGTTTGGGTTATAAAAGAAGAACAGTCTATGCAAGCAAATGCCATCTTTGCACAAGTATCCGGCAGTTTTTTTTAGATAACGGTCTTAAGGAGTCAGTAATCGGCCCTGCAGAATGTTATTGTTAAATGCTAAGTTCACAAGTTACAGGGCATATGTTCTTATGTTTTTTTCTGGGCATAGCGGTGGCCTCGATTTCAAACAGCAGGTCGGGGCGGCAGATATCGCAAATGACCGTTATCCACGGCCAGGGGAGGGTGTCCCTGAAAGAGTTGAATATCTTCTCGACTTCGGTTGTTTTGCAGTAGGCTATGACATGCACAACATCTTCATCGCTGCAATGCATATCACTTAGAACAGCACGAACGTTTTCTATGGTTGCTTTTATCTGGCCCTCTGCATCGTCTATATGCGTAGTAGCTCCGTCTGCATCTATAGAGGCGGTTCCGGAAACAAATACTGTTTGGCCGGCAGGGGTAACTGTTTTTGACGCCCGTGAGAAGGCCGAGCCGTAATCCAGTGCAGACTGCTGTTTTCCTCCCGCCTGAAGGTACTTTGTACAGTCAGTCGGTTCGAGTACCGCCATCAGGTCCATCGAACAGTCGCCGCCATCAGCAGGTCCAAGCCCGATACCTGTGCTGGCTGGCATTGACTGGCGAGTTCCGGTCCCGATAAGGCCCCTCTTAGTGAAAAAATCATTTCTGACCTGATTGAATTCGTCGTACCATGAAAGAATATCCTTTAGCCACATCCACGTGCGCGGAACCGAGAGGAAATCGGCCCCGAATTGCTTGAGTGCAGCTTCGGCTTTTTCCATCATAGCCTGGGCTTGTGTAGTGACCTGTTTGTCCTGTTGATCGGAAATAGACGAAAGCGCAAGATATGCACGGGATTCCCGCAAAGCGGGGTCCCGGCCGGGCACGCGAAAAATTCGTCCACAACCGATTTGATTCAGATTCACCACCTCCGGCTTGTTTTCGCTGCTTATTGCGTGGACCTGTACCCCGGCTATAGGACCCAGCAATCCTTCTTTTGCCGCTAAAAAGCTCGGTGCGACTCCATCATCAAGGCCGGCATAGGCCCGGGAGCGAGCGTGGCCGACAATTTCCATCGCATATTGAGCTGCAAAGACCCGTTCCTGGAAAATATGCGCCTTTTTTGAAAGGAGTATGTTGGAAATACCGGAAAAAATCTCCTCCGCGTGCTTCTGTGGGGATGCACTTTCAATTGGCACTGCAGAAATATAGATTTCAGTTACCTCAGGAGATTCGACGCTGCGTGTGTCCAGTTTTACAGTCATTTCTTACCTTAATACTCACAACTGCGTTAGAGGGACCCCGACTTGCGGGAACCCAAATATTTGCCTTTTACCGGGCATATTAAATATCGTTAATAGAAAAATCAAGCTTAATCCGAAATCTAAGTTTTTTCGGGTGTGGCCAGATTTTTTGGCAAGCGATTTTAAGTTCATTTTGGCTTTGTTTTTTCATGGCACATATCCGCTTTTTCTTCATAATCTTTTGTATATACACACTTTGCATCAATATTACCCTTTGATGATCCTTCGACAAGCTCAGGACTTGCGCTTCGCTCCAGTTGGGTTTGATCATCCTTCGACCTTGCTCAGGACTTGCGCTTCGCTCCAGTTGGGTT
>JABMRO010000636.1 GCA_013202635.1 Planctomycetota bacterium | reverse complement strand
CGCGTACGCGCTTTACGTATGACGATTATGAATTTCCAATCCCATTGTGGGAAAAATGGGGAGATTGCCGCGCTTCGCTCGGGATGACCCCCTGTTGTAAGTCAAGGGAGTGGTTCTCGGGGGTAAACTCACGGGGCAAATTATTTTTCTTGAAAGTTCCACATCGATAGTGTAATTATTCATTAGATTAGCAAGCGAGCGAAGACATCATGGATCTTTGGTTTGAGATTAGACTATCTGTGGTAAAAGTGATTATTATGTGGAAGCTATATCATGAGTAGTTAGTGATATTAAGAATATGAGAGAAATTTTCACGGTAAAATTGGCGTTGCATATTTTTTAATCCCAGAAAGGAATGCAAAATGAAACATGTCAAATTGCTATTAATCTGTCTGATTGCAGTCGGGCTTTTTTGTACCGGATGTAAGAAAGATGACTCAACACCGGAAGAGCCAAATGCACGAGTGACATCGTCACAGGATGAGGCTGCAACATAAAAGGTATTTCTGTCAGATCCAGATGTCTTGACCTGCGAGCTTGAGAACACAACAATCTCCAGGCTCGATATTTCGAAGAATCGCCGGCCGTCCTTTTTGCGCAGGATGGAGCGGGGAAGGTGTGTGAATGCCCATTAGAAGATGGAATGCAGGACACAGAACCGCCCTATTGTCACGTCTATCTATTCTTATTTAAAAAGCATAAATCAGTGGATTTGATTGATTATTTTGTCCTGGTTTGCGTCTTTTATTATAACGGACGAGGGAATATATGGTTTGGTAGATTAGATATGTGAGAGAGCAGATATAATGAGTATTTCGGAGGTTGAGAGCAAATTAGCTGCATATTTCCTATAATTGCTTTGGTGGCCTTCTGGGCTCTTTTGATTCGCCTTTGGGTATTGGGTGATTTCAGGATACCACTGGTCTTCATTGGGCTTTGGTTACTTGGGTTATTCGGTTTGACATGGCTTGGGAATGGGTATTTGTTTATGGGCTTTGAGGCTATTCTTGCTCTTGTGCTTTTGGTCATAAACGGGTACAAAGGATTCTTATAAACAGCCGGGAAATAAGAGATGCTGTTGCGGTTAATGTTCTTCATCAACGATTGTGCTCTATGACAAGTTTGCGGGAAATACAATGGAGACTTATATAGGATAAAGATAAGGAGATGGAATGCGGAATTATCATAAACAATTGATTCTGCTAATCATAGCTTGTGTTATTGCAGGAGTAACATGGGTAATTATCGACAGGAGGCTTATACCCAGGGAGTACGCCCAGCTTTTCTGGTTTGTTTTTGCACCGGTTTCCGCCTCATATGTTTCGGTGTCTTTGAAAAGCATAGCCGAGCTTCCGACGATAATCACGAAGACCTTAATGGGTGTTGTCGCTGTTCTCGGCTGGTATTGCCCGATGGCACTTATCGCGATGCGAAAAATTCCGTTATCAAAAAGACACAAGATTTTCTGTATTGTCGCTTTTATTCTTATTTGGATACTTCCGTTATTGGGCTATATTGCATCGAAGAGTGAGTAAAAAAGGAAAAGCTATTCTATTGATGGCTTGGTCGGGCACATTCGAGAATTAAAAAGTTAAAAGGAAAAAGGTAAAAACTGGAAAAAATAGGGACAGCGGGGCTGTTGAAAAAGAAAAGTGGTGCGAAATATCGCACCCTACATGGCTGGAAATTCTTGCCGGTATAAGACAAGGGTCTTTAAATATAGAAGACGAATCTATAGAAGACTTCAATGATGACAGCGTCAGCTAAACCTATAATGTAAAGTAATGTTTTTTTCAGTACAAGGGACAGCCATCTCTTGATGGGTATCAAGTAAAGGGTAAAAAAATGAAGTTACCAAAAACATGGGGATGGCTTGGGTTCAGCATGATAATCCTAAGTCTTGTGTTGTTCGTTGTTTGGGGATTGGGGCAGATTTTTGATTGGCTTTTTCCCGGACACGGTGGGAAAATTCTTTTTGTCTGTTTAATTTTATTCCCTATTGGGATTGCTCTTTTTGGTAGTTCAGAGACTCGCAAAGCATTATTTAGTAAAGACGAAGAAGATTAAGAAAATCACGAAGCTGAACAGATAGCCCAAGCTGAGCTTTTTACATTGATGATATTCTATTTGAATGAAACTAGTGAAACTTGGGACAGCGGGGTTGTTGAAAAAGCTCCAAAGGAACGACTTGAGATTGCCGCGCTTCGCTCGCAATGACGGACGGTGGACGACAGAAGACGGATGAGATAATGTGTTGACAGGTGTCAGAAAAAGCGGGTATTCAGGCGGATAATTGGTTATAATAGAAGATTATGAAACAGGTATATATAGCAGACGAACCTGCTGAGGCACATCTTGTGAAGGGGATATTGGAGCAGTACGGAATCTCGTGTGAGGTTCGCGGGGAGGCGCTATGGGGTGCACGCGGCCAGTTGCCTCTTACATCTGAAACTCTTCCTGCTATCTGGATAATCGATGATAATAGATTTGAGGAAGCTAAGGAACTTACCGAGCGATTTGAGAATGGAACGTTAACGGCAAACGCCGGTGAGGAAGTGTGGAAGTGCCCTGAGTGCGGCGAGGAAGTTGAGGGGCAATTTACAGATTGCTGGCAGTGCGGAGCGAATCGACCCGAAGAGACACGAACTTACGAAACCAGGGCCGGCGGAACCGCTGGAAAAACTCCACTATCACTAATGAACCGGTCGGTAATTGAAGAATATCTCAAACCAACAGAAATAATCGATTGGCAGCATCCGAATATTCTCTCGAAAGCCAACGAACTCGCGGCCGGCAGAGAAAATCTCACTGAAGCAGCCCGGTCATGCTTTGAATGGGTCAGAGACAAAATCAAACATATCGGTGATTACAACATTCAAACAGTAGCTTGCTCAGCGAGTGAGGTACTCAGAGCAGGTTCGGGTATTTGCTATGCAAAAAGTCATCTCCTGGCGGCGTTGTTGAGGGCCAATTCCATCCCGGCGGGTTTCTGTTATCAAAGATTAAGCCGGGATGATGATGGGATGTCTTTTTGTCTGCATGGTCTCAATGCTGTTTATCTTGAGGAATATGGGTGGTATAGAATTGATCCGAGGGGGAATAAGGAAGGTGTCAATGCTCAGTTCACACCGCCACAGGAGCAGTTGGCATTTACAGTACAAATCGAAGGGGAAGCAGATTTGCCGGAGATATGGCCTGAGCCTCTTGACATAATAGTCGAGCGTTTGGGAAAATATAAAATCAAAGACCAATTATGAAATAATCTGCCTGATATCCAGATCATATAAATTATGGGAACCTCTAAAAATTCATTTTTACTGCGAATGGCTGCAATTTCCACCGGCGGCGTTGTCAGGCCAAAATTCGTCCTCGACATAGCTTTGGCTATGACTGCGGCGATTTTGACCTTCCGCCTTGTCGGAGAAAATTTCGCACGTTCTCGTGACAAAAGCAATTTTTAGAGGCTCCCTTAATAAATCACAGGGTGGAAAGCAGGGACTGACCTGCTGCTGCCGTTAAGTAATTTTGTGAGCACTTGTGACTATATATGAGAGGGCTTGGAAATGATCAGTCGATCGGTGTTTCAAATAGATTGTACTGGTGTGGTTCCGGAATGTGGCTTTGAATGTGCCAAGTGTGTGAAGGGGATAGGATCGTCATTAACCGATATGAAAGGTGTCGGAAAGTTTTATACCGATGGTGAAGGGGTAACAGT
>JABMRO010000635.1 GCA_013202635.1 Planctomycetota bacterium | reverse complement strand
TTGATTGACGCCATCCTGATCACCGACGGCCTGACTCTCGACCCGGCGACGCTGCCGTAGACAATTGCTCAGACATCGTTTGCATTAGTGCTCAGACGGATGAGATACTGCTGCATTACGTTTTAAGAAAGTAATGCCTTATGAAATTGTCGTTGTCTGAGTATGAGTTGAGAAACACCCTGATTTTCAAGTGACATTATGACACCAAAATGTCTTGTCCCTACCGAAAATTCGGTCCTTCTTTATTAGCAAGAACCTATGATAAGATGGCCAAGATTGATTTCAACCATATTTAAATGAGATCTATGTCCATCTTAAAAGCTGTTTGTGTCCTTGTCCGAAACCTTTTCGTAAATCGGTCAATTCTAATTGCAGAAAACTTGGCTCTAAGGCAACAATTGGCCGTCCAGCAAAAAACTGTCAGGCGACCCAAACTACATAAATGCGACAGAATCTTCTGGGTATTTCTTTCACGCATTTGGCAAGATTGGAAATCGGCACTTATCATAGTAAAACCAGAAACCGTCATCAAATGGCATCGCCAGGGTTTTAAATTATACTGGCGCTGGAAATCACGAACAAATAAAGTCGGACGACCCAGAATTCCCAAGGGAATCTGCAACCTGATCAGACAGATGTCCCAGGAGAACCCGACCTGGGGCGCTCCCAGAATTCAATCAGAATTGAGACTGCTCGGGTATGAGGTGGCAGATTCTACTGTGGCCAAATACATGATTAAACATAAGAAACCGCCCTCACAAACATGGCACTCTTTCCTGAAGAACCATGTCAGACAAATCGCTGCAATAGACTTCTTTACAGTGCCAACGGTGACATTCCGCATTCTATATTGTTTCATCGTACTTCGTCATAATCGTCGAGAAATTGTTCATTTCAATGTAACTGCCAACCCCAATGCTCAATGGACAGCACAACAGCTTACTGAAGCCTTTCCGTATGACGAAGCTCCGAAATATTCGATTCGTGATCGTGATGGAATTTATGGAAAGGATTTCTGTAGAAGAGTACAAGCAATGAGTATCAAAAAAGTCATAATCGCGCCGCAGTCGCCCTGGCAAAATCCATTCGCTGAAAGAGTTATTGGCTCAGGCGACAAATCCACCTTAATCATGCGCCCAGTTTTTGGGGAGTATTATAGTCATTGAAAAAGAATTCACCGAATCCCAGAACTGTTGAAAATCTTACCAAAGGCAAAGTCGTCTCAATATCAAAAGTCTGCGGACTTCATCATCTTTACAAACGGGTTGCTTGACAGAAAAAACCACTTACAACACCCGAAGTCTGCATTTACCCTGGAAAATTTGCAATTTCAATTTCCATTTTAGCAGAATCCGCATCAATTCAAAGCAAGCCTATGGCCGGATTCTATCATTTTGCTCTTTAAGACCAGTATTCCTGTTGCCAGTTGTGGATCGGCATCTATTGTTTCCCGGCGTGAAAACCTTTGAACTTTAGGAGAATTGTTATGGTGGTCTTTTACCGCTGACTCATTCGCCCTCTGCACGTTGGCCATCTTCCGTAGCTCGTTGCTTCGCAGTTTTACATTAACATCCGGCAAGACACCCCAATCTTCACTGGTTATCTTTTTGTCCGTGTTTCTGTTCTTTATCTTTTTTCCTGAAGGTAAATAATAATACGCCGTTGTGTATTTTAGTTTTGCCCCCCCGCCGAGATGGCTTACTATTGACTGCACACTGCTTTTGCCATAGCTTCTTTCGCCAACAATAGTTGCCCTGTTATGCTTTGGTTCCTGTAAGACTCCCGCTAATATTTCTGAAGAACTCGCTGTAAAACGGTCTATGAGCACAACCAGCGGGTAGTCGGGATGTGTTTTTTTCCAGTGTGCTGATACATAAGTCGGCATCCCACATCGTGGTTGTATCCTCGCAATTAATCCTTCTTCTATGAACATGTCTGCTATTTCGATTGCACCATTCAAAAGCCCGCCTGGATTGGAACGCAGGTCCAGAATCAATCCATTTAATCCATGTTTCTCAAGCTCAGTAAGTGTTCTCTCGAAATCGTCAACCGTCCTTGAATCAAAGCAGCTAATGCGAATGTAGCCAATCTTATTGTAAGCATCAATAATATATCGCCATCCACCGGTTTCGCTTCTTTGCCAGCCGCGGATTGAAGGAACAACTATACTGCTTCTGTGCAAGGTAATATCCCGGGTTTTATCTTCGCCTTCACGCCTAATCGTCAGAGTGACTTTTGTGCCCTCCGGCCCGGCAATACTCTGAGCCACACAGTCAGAAGGCATCCGGCTCATCCCGACACCATCTACCGCTACAATCACATCCCCAGCCTCAATACCCGAGTGGTATGCCGGTGTATCAGGCAATACGCTCAACACCTTCGAAGATTCTTCTTCTTTCGAAAACCTTATGCCAATACCTGTAAACTGATTGGTCAATGCTTTTTCAAATTTCTGTGCCTGACTGGGCCAGTAGATAACTGTGTAAGGATCAAGTGAAGACAAGGCTCCCTTTGCAAACTGCACAATCAGTAAAGCTGGCGGCAATCCCATACCTCCAAGCTGAGATTCATTCATTGCTAAAATTCGTTCAAAAACAGCTAAGAACTTATCTTTTCTTATAGATGCCGGCGATTGGTTCAATTCATCCAACATACCAGTCAGGACTGCCATGTAGGCTTGAGATCGTGTATCTCGTATCTTATTTCTTGTTTCCAAATATGGATTGCTTATTACCTCCGCTAACAATTTGCAGCGATTGATACCTTTGATTGTCATACTACGATAATCAATAAGGCTAACATAACTGGAATCCAGAAAGTCCACAGCATTAATGAACATTTGTTTATCTATACCTTCATAACGCTCCTGACAAGTCTGACATGGGTTGTCCTGCAAAAATGCCACAATATCGGCCTTATCCAAAAGCTGTTCAGCATAGTCTGAGTACTTATCGTCCCCTTTGTACATCTGCGCCAACTTACCATAGCATTTTTGATATGCTTCGAGCCATCTGCCTTTTGACTCGAATTCGGCAGCGATGCGTTTGGCTTGCCGGACGGTTTGTCTTATAAAAAAGTCACTAAGCAAGGCTTGTTCCTGTTCCTTGTTGGAATACTCTAAAGCCTTCGAGACCACCGTCAAAACTTTATCAACGTCATTAATATCTTTTGGAAAGCCGTTTTGCCGAAGTTTTTCAAGTTCCTCTGTCTGCTCTCGATAGGCATCATTCTGGGACATCTTGCGGTGGGCCTCTATGGCCATATACTTATCAATAATTGCCCCAAGCTGCTTGAGACCTGTACTGTCAAAAGTGGTCAATTTATGAACAATCTCTTGAGCACTTGTGAAATCGCCTCTCAATATTTTAGCACAGACCGAGTCAACCAATAATGCACTTGCAGACATCTCGCCGGTAATATAGGTATCAGACTGCCGAGGTGGTATGATCTTGGCAACTGCGCTGGTGTATTCGCATAAGACCGCTAAGAACACAATCAATATTGGCCAAAAGGCAAACGACCTATAATGTTTGCAGTGGTCAGAATCCGACATAAGAACCCGCCTCTCAGTTGAAGGATTAAGTAATACTCCTTAGAAAACTATCGGCAAACTCAAACCCCTGGAATAGTGCTTTTTATACTGAAAGGAGGACAAAGGTATGAAAGCCTTAAATCATAGAAATTAGGCAAAGGTTTATATTCTATTTCACTGGAACTACAAAAGAAAGTCCGAGAACACTAAGCAGGGAATACGAGACAGATACTTCAAACTTTCGAGTGTTTTATCGTAAAAAAACGTCCGTTAAATTTGTCGTTATCAGAAACGATTATTATGCTTTGAATAGCTTACAAAGCTACAGTTCTTCTGAATTAACCATAAAATTATAGGGCGAAAATAGAGACATAGTATAATGACATACAGGAATGAAAAATACCGTATTGCTCACTACCATAAAAATCGTTTTCTTGTACTCACTTTTATAATTCTACTTATAGGTATAGCCTGGGGAGAACCACAGCAGGTCAAAAAAGACCTTTCGTGCAAAACACTCAGAGCAATGGCAAGAGTGTATATGGCTTATGGAGAATACACAAAAGCACAGCCATTGGCTGAGCAGGCATTAACCCTGGCCCAAAAAAGAAGCGAGTCAGATTCTGAGCTTGCCATGTGCCTGATTGATTTGGCGACACTGTATAAGAATCAAAACAAGCTGGTTGACGCTGAAAAGATGTGTGAGATGGGCCTGAAATTACAAGAAAAAATCTTTTATAAAAACCACCCTTATGTGGCTTACACTTTGAGAACTTTAGGGTCAATCTATACAGAGCAGGGTAACTATATCAAAGCTATAAACACCCTGGAAAAGGCAATGGCTATTATGCTCGAAAGTCACACCAAAAATGACAAGGCATTAGCCCCATTTTGGGTGGATATTGCCGCCTTTCTCGTTGCAAAGGGCGATTATAAAGAAGCCGAAGGTTACTATAACAAGGCAATGGCCTTAATCAATATCAGTTATGGGTCCGACCACCTTTACACAGCAAATGTTCTTGGTAGTGTAGCAAGTCTATATGCCTTACAGGGAAGGCACGATGAAGCCGAAGAACTGATTGACCGTACAATAGCAAAACAAGAAAGTATCTACGGGCCGGAACACCACCTTGTAGCGCCAAGTTGGTTGACCAAAGCAAGAATCTGTCATGCAAAGGGAAACTACGCCAATTCAGAGAAACTGTTTGAAAAGGCGCTGAACTCAGTAAGAAAATCAGGCAATATGGCCTTATTCACAAAGCTCGAACAACGCGTAGAAGAAATCCGCGAGAACAAACAGAGCATATCCAGACCGGTTGCAATAGCTGTAGATAAAGACCTTAAAACCACAAGATAAATTGTAAATAATAAGCCCGCCCTCTTATGGGCGAGCTTATTTGACATGACAATCAATAATTTGCTGCTTCTAATTCGCCTTGTCAATTACCGAAAATTTCACCACTTTCCAGACGTGTTGCAACAAACGCAGCGGTGTTGTTGTTTTCGCTCTCTGTCAGGCCTGAACCGTATCTTTCCATGACATAAACAACAGATTCACCTCATAGTGAACCCATTTCATTGTTCAGGACAGCGATATATTGAACAAACGCATCAATGTATTCTATAGCTGTAGCATACTGCGTAATATTGTTGAAATGTTCAACAAGCCACCAAGAACCGTATTATCAAGGTATTTTTAGATTGCTTACAGCGACTGGTCCACGTATAATTATATATTAAGCTCAAGCTAATAAAGCTGTTAGCCACTTCTTACAGGTCAACCCGAATAGGGAAGATAGATGGGCAGTTCGATAAACGCCTAACCATCCGCAGTGGAGTGGGTGATTTTGTACGGATATTTCCGTTAAGACATAAAGTGGCAGCAAACGCAACGAACAGGCACATAATAAAATGCGCCAATTAACAACAATGAAAGTAAAAAACATCAGCTTCAAAAACATGCCTTTTCAAAGCTTTAGTCTTACTTTCTTTATCACAGCAATCATTTCTACTACAATATTCACTACCAGAACAGTCGATGCACAGGCACAATCATCTTCTCCTGGTTATAATGAGGCTGTACGATATGTACGCAGTTTTAATTTTGAATCCCTTCGTCTGGCCATTGAAGACCTTACCGAAACGTTTGGGCAAAGGTATCCAAAAGGCCAATATTATTTCGAATGCCTGGATAATCTGGAACAATCATGTGATTTTATCCTCGACTCTTTAAATCGTGGTGACAATTCAGTCAGAGCAGATGTGCTAAAACTCGCGCACGACCTTAACCAGTTACGGTATGATGCACTGCTTTCCAATCCGCTGCTCGATTTCAAAAAGCTGCTGTTGCTCAAACGCAAATGCGGCCAACTCGGTCTGCCCGTTAACCACAAGTGCAACACGGGCATAGAGAGAACCGGTTATGATAACGAAATTGCTGTGCTGGCGCCTGTACATACTGACGGAACGTTGCAAACGCTCTTTCGACCATCGGGTGGCCGATTCATCGGTGAAATGGACCTGCACTACGACGCCGAGAAGCTGCTTTTTACGATGCCCAAGGGCAAAAGCTGGCAAATCTTCGAGATTAAAACCGATGGCAGCGGTCTTCGACAAGTTTCGCCAGGACAGCACCAGGAAGATGTCGATAACTTTGACGGCTGTTATCTGCCCGATGGGCGTATCGTCTTTTCCTCGACGGCCTCATATACGGGAGTGCCCTGCTGGCACGGCAAAGAGCGTGCATGCAGTATCTACCTTATGGATGCAGATGGCGGCAATGTTCGGCAGTTGTGTTTCGATCAGGACCTCGACCTTCACCCCACTGTACTACCAACAGGACAGGTGATATTCAGTCGTTGGGACTACACAGGACCTATGCATATCTATCTACGTCCGTTGATGGTGATGAATCCTGACGGCACCGGCCAGAGGTCGGTTTATGGAAGCAATTCATATTGGCCGAACGCACTTTATTACCCACGAGGAATACCCGGTTCACCAAACAAAATTGTGGCTATTATCGCAGGGTATCACGGAGTACCGCGAATGGGTGAATTGGGAATATTTGATATTACCAAGGGCTGGTATCAGGCCGATGGCGTTGTCCAGCGAATTCTTGCCCGTGGCAAGCCCGTCAAGACGGTCATTCGCGATAATCTCGTCGATAAATCCTGGCCGAAGTTCCTTCATCCATACCCACTAAATGAAAAATACTTCCTCGTTGCGTCCCAGTTAAATCGCAAGTCTCCATGGGGAATCTATCTGGTGGACGTATTCGACAACATGCTGCCGATTCATGTGCTGCCAAGGTATGACTTTTTCGAACCAATTCCATTAATCAAGACACCCCGTCCGCCGGCAATCCCAGACAGAGTGGACCTGAAACGACAGGACGCCGTCGTCTATCTGCATGACGTCTATGCCGGCCCGGGACTGGCCGGTGTACCTCGGGGCACTGTAAAAAAACTACGAATTGTGGCCTACCACTTTGGCTACCCGGGAATGGCCGGGCCGGATAAAATCGGTTGCGGAGGACCCTGGGAAGTAATGCGAATCATTGGTACCGTGCCACTGCACGAAGATGGCTCAGCGATGTTCAGTGTTCCAGCCAACACGCCACTGACTGTTCAGCCGCTGGATGAACAAGGCAAGGCCGTGCAACTGATGCGGAGCTGGTTTACGGCGATGCCCGGCGAGACTACCAGTTGTGTCGGCTGTCACGAGCAGAGAACCCGAACTCCAATCACAAAAGGCCAAAACGCTCTTCAGGCCCTGAGTCGCCCGCCAGATAAAATAACACCGATTGCTGGAATCCCTGATGTATTTGATTTTCCACGAGATATCCAGCCCATACTCGATAAACATTGCCTTAGCTGCCACGGATACGAACCAACCCCCGCGCTTTCTTGCGAAAGCAAGAGCGGGGACCCGAGGGCTGGAGGTGTGATACTTAGCGGCGATCGCGGTCCGCTTTATTCTCACAGCTACTACACGCTGACTATGCGACGCCAGTTTGTTGACGGGCGCAATCAGCCAAAGAGCAATCTTGCACCAAGGTCAATCGGCAGCAGTGCCAGCCCGCTGATGAAAAAGTTCAACGGCAGCCATTACAACGTCAAGGCCACAGATCGCGAACTGGATATGATTCGTTACTGGATTGAGTCAGGAGCCCCTTACCCCGGCACCTACGCGGCATTAGGTTGTGGTATGATCGGCGGATACGCTGAAAACAAACAGGACCAATCCGACCACCGCTGGCCAAGTACAATCGCTGCCGCTGAGGTTATTCGACGGCGCTGCATACAGTGTCATGACAAGTCGCTTCCGTTGCCTCTGGCGCTATCGGATAATCGAAACATCCCACCCTGGGATGCCCGGCCGGGCTATGTACCGCGGCATTTAGTGTATAATCTTACACGTCCGGAGAAGTCCCTCATCCTTCTGGCACCCTTGTCAAAGCAGGCCGGGGGTTACGGCCTATGTAAACCAAGGAATAAAATAGCTGCGCAGAATCAACCGGTAATCGTTTTCGCTGACACTAATGATTCAGACTATCAGAAAATCCTTGCCCTCTGCGTGGCTGGCAAAAGGCACCTTGATACAATCAAGCGATTTGATATGCCTGATTTTCAACCACGACCTGCATATGTTCGCGAAATGAAAAGGTATGGAATTTTACCGAAGGACATTTCCAAAAATGCCGCGATAGATGTTTATGCAACCGACCGCGCATACTGGCAGTCGCTTTGGTATAAACCTAATACTAATATTAACGCCAAACAGTAATTATAATGACGGTATCACAACAAAAAACATCAAAGATTTTATTTCTCATAGTCTGTATGGCTTTCGTAAATCTTTGTCATTCGGCCAATGCTAATGAAATAAAACATCTCAATATGTTGTACACAAAGAAAACCACCTGGCAACAGACCATCCTTGCGGCACGTCAGAAGTGTAAAAAACTACAGGTGCCACAGAAAGAAAAAGACAAGCTGCAACAACAACTCTGGAGGCAAATTGAAAAAGACTTTCCAGTTGAGTGGGACTGGGCAAGTCAGGAC
>JABMRO010000634.1 GCA_013202635.1 Planctomycetota bacterium | reverse complement strand
AAGAAGGCTGTGCTTGAAGTTGTCCAGAAGCAATAGTCTCCTATGCGTGTAACAGGCTTTAACTTCTGCTGAGAGTACCTCGTCTAACCTCCAATGAGAATCAAATAAATATGCACGGAGAGTTTTGTGGATAGCGGAATTTACATTGCGATACTCCATTTACCCAAGACCGGGAAAATCACTATTGGAAAACTTGGTACATTCAATTTTAGAAAAGGCTTTTACTTGTATGTCGGAAGTGCTCAGAGGAATCTGTCTGCCAGATTAGAACGCCATGCCAGAAAGAAAAAGCCGCTGCGATGGCATATAGACTATCTATCAGCTAAAACGAAAATGCTCGGAGCGATTACTATTCCCGGACCGCGAGATCTTGAATGTCAATTAGCCAAGAAACTCAGCAAAATGTTTGAACCTACTATACCGTGTTTTGGAGCTTCTGATTGTAGGTGTGGTGGGCATTTGTTTTATGTGAAAGATTTGGCTATAATATAGCCATGCAGAAAGGAATTGTGGCATTTACTTTATATACAGTATTGTCAGTCCTTATGGAAAGGACCCCGCAATTGGAAAGCTCACTTGCTGCGGGTTAGAGGAGATAGTAACGAGGACACATTATGAATATATACATAAAGACCAACCATGTGCGGCGCTGGCTGCTTTTGGTCGTTACGGCCAGCGCCTTATGTACTTTGAATTTCGTGGCGATATCCCGGACGTCCGCCGAGGAAAGCGGTCGTTTTGTTGTAGTACCAGTCGAGAATCCGAGGTATTGCGGCAATGAACTGTTTCGGGCGTTCGAGAACTACTATAGCCCTCGTATTCGTGAGCTGCATTCACGGTACAGACTTGCTGATGTCGTGGCCGGGGAGAGCGATGAGTGGAAGCGCATCCTCCTATTGCGCCACTGGATCAAGTCGAATATCACTATCGAAAACGACAATCCCACACAGACTCGAGGCGACACGTTCGCCATCCTCGATGCCGCGCTCATGGGAGGCAAGTTCCATTGCACGCATTTCAGTATTGTTCAGCACGCCGTGCTTAACAGTTTCGGCTACGTCACTCGCCGGTTAGGCTGTGGGCCAGGGCTTAAAGACGATAGCGGACACCACGGAGTCAATGAGGTCTGGGTCAATAAGTTCCGCAAGTGGGTTCTGATCGACGCTAAGTACGACGCTCATTTCGAAAAAAAAGAGGTGCCGCTGTCGGTCCTGGAAATCCGTGATGAGCTTTGGCGAGATGGCGCCAAATCGGTGATTTGTGTCGTCGGCCCTGACCGAAGGCCCATGAAGCCTGACTCCAAAACCGGCAAGTCGGAGACAAGGCCCGATACCTATCGCTGGTGCAGCTGGGAAACGGACACCAATCGCTTCACCACGTTTCCGGCCAGACCTACCTCTACGCTCATCATGCTTGAGGACGATATCTTCTGCAAAAACACCTGGTATCGAGATGGCAAGCCCCACTGGGCTTATAACACGCCTTACCTTATAGCAACGACACGGCGAGACTGGATCGAATGGACACCTAACGTTATAACCTCAAAGGTAACAATAGAGGGCGGCAAGGCGAGCGTGTTTCTTAGTTCGTGCACGCCCAACTTCAGAAGCTTCCAAAAGGCGGGCGACAACGGTATATGGCGAGACTGCGACGAGAAGGTCGAGCTTTCACTCAAAAGACGGGCCCGCAACCGCTTCAGGTTCCGGACGATTAACCTCTTCGGTGCAGCCGGCCCGGAACATCATGTCGAGATTGCCTATCAATCCCACAAAAGTTGAATGTGTTAACAGGCGAATCGACAATAGTCGGGTGAAACTAATTCTTTAAAGATATGCATCTTTGTCAAGACAGTGAAACTGAAAATTTGGTTTGTTCTGCAATGCTTATTATCATAATATCTGTCGGTGTTCAGGCCATTCGGTGTGGCGGTAGTGAATTTTATAGACGGGCCTTTTTATCCACCTGACAATGATAAGACCTTATACATCTTTAGATATACAAGAAGCTTTTGCCCCAACGGGATTTATTTCGCGATCCCTAACTGGATTTGAGGTACGTCCTCAACAAGTCGAAATGGCCAGCGCTATTCAGCGAGCACTTCACACTATCTTGTTGGCAGCTAAAAAAGACATCGCGGATATGTAAATCCCATTTACGCCATTCAGATCCCTTTGTGTACTTTGTATAACTCATGTTTGGCTTACCTCGAATTTCATCTTTCTTATCGTTCACACACCTAACTCCTTTAAAACAAACGACTTTTATTTCGCTTATCGTTTTAAAGGCGCCTTTTTACTCGTTTTTAATGCCATGGTGTAAGCCTGCAATATCTCATATCACGCGTTACCCTATCAACCGAGCTTGCATAGATTTGGGAAACTCCACACTGTCTGTCATCGTTTCCGGTATCAAAGCCGCATAATGCCTCCGGCATATCTCAGGTGAATTTCCCATTAACGCAGATATTTTATACAACGATTCACCCTTCATTGCAAGCTGAGATCCAAAAGTATGCCTAAAATCCAGGCAAGTCCATTTTAGGCCTGCTTTTTTGTTAGCATTTCTCAAATGAATAAAGGGCTACAGTAGCAATTTTCAAATTTATCCAGTTGTGCCTACCGAAAATTCGGTCCTTCTTTGTTTACAAGGGTTTACGTACCGTACAATTACCAGATTACGACAAACTATCGCAAATGTGGGCTTTGAGCCGCAAACAACCTCAAGAAACTGTGATTT
>JABMRO010000633.1 GCA_013202635.1 Planctomycetota bacterium | reverse complement strand
ATTCGGATCATTCGGCTCTACCATAACATTCGCATCTTCTATATGCGCCCAATACCCCGGATCGACAAACAAAGGATCAACATCAATATTGCCCTCTCCTTCCCAGCCCCCCTGGATATTACTGTATGATACTATAGCTCTGGGATCGATCTGATCCGAAGAATTACCCCATAAGATGCAGTTGGTCAGAATAGGTTTACTACCCAAATTACGAATCGCGCCAGGTCCAAAAATGATTGAGTTTCCACTGAAGGTACAGTTAGTCAACATTGGGTGGCTATTTATATTCTCCATTCCGCCACCCATCATGGCCGAGTTCCCATAGAAAAGACAGTTAATCAATGTCGGAGAACACTGTAAGTTGTTCATTCCTCCGCCAGAAGCTTGAGCGTAATTTTTACTTATGTCACAATTAATGAATATCGGATTGCCACGATCATTGTCCACTCCGCCTGCAAATATTGCTGAGTTCCAACTGAAATTGCAGTTGGCTATCCTTGGAGTGCCGGATTGATTCTTCATTCCCCCACCTGTTCCGTGCAGAAGACCAAATTTATTGGCATTGCCTGCAATAATCGTAAATCCATTCAGCACAGCCGTCTCATTTGTACCACTACCGGTAACAACATGGTAGCTGTTATCAGCCCGACTTGGCTCATCGAGCAAATCCTTAGGATTGACCACTTCAATATCATCGCCATTCAAGTCCCCGCTTAAGATAGTTTCAAATATTTCAACATCTCTCACATTTGGATCTGGTTCATCAATACCGGCATATCCACCTTCGATAGTAACGCCATTAATGAGTTGAAATGTCGTCGTCCGCCAGTCGAATTCGGGTATGGCCACAAGCCCTATATTGGGCCTGTAAACGCCTTGAGCCACACGGATTTCAACCGGCTTCTCAGCAGTATTGGCATGGGCTAAAGCTTCCTGAAGATATACGTATGCATTCTCCCAGCTTGTTCCGTCGTTGGTACCTATGGCATCATCATCCACGTAGATAGTTTTACTATAGGCAAAAGGGCACAGCAGGATAGCAATTAGAACTATAGGAATTGTCCGCTGAACTCGTGAATTTCCGGCCTTCATAATATCCTTATCCTCCATCCCCCATCTTTACCGATATGAAGTATAACAGATTTGTTTCGTCCCCGTCAAGGTGAAAGTACGGAAATGCTTGGCAGAATGTATATAAACCAGCCGCTAATTCCTTCCAGCAGCCTCGAAATAAAATCCGCCTCAATCACCATCTTTAAGCAATTGCAAAACTATGGAAGGCTCCGCATTCGCCTGCGAATCAAGGGCACTGGACGAATACTGCGAAAGACGGCTCGCGGTATAAACATCTGTTTCCATGGCAACCTCCGGCGTAAAATCATCTAACTCGACGCCCATAGCGCTCTCTATCTCAGATTCGATAATCGCCGTAAGCTCTTCCACGAGGGCGGCCTCTCTGTTGAGATATTCCCTGTATTCACCCAGTTCTTTTATCGCTTTATTGATTTTTGACAATGCGGCCTTGGGCTTGGCCGTCAAATCCAGCCCCTCAGCATCGAAGCTGAAATTCTGTGCGAAAATATCCACCTTTGAACCATCACCGATTGATATTGATATGGCCTTACCTGCGGATGTAAACAGCTTGTTGGAATCATATTCGGTACTTTTGACTATCTCGTTTATTTCTTTAGCCAGGCCCTTGAACTCCTTTTGCATCTCCTCGACCTGCACTCGTGAATAATCCGGGCTGGACGCCTTCTGCGCTAATTCTTCCATTTTGGCTAATTTGCCCGCAATAATACCGGCTGCGTTTGCAAATGTCTGAACTATGGAAACAGCCGTGCTGGCATTTCTGGCGCTTAAGCGAACATCTGCGGTATTGCCGTTGACCAGCTCTCGAATTGTTGCCACAACGTCATTATGGCTCCGCGCCGCCTGCGAATTGCTGTGTCCGCTGCGAAGCCCGCTGACAACATAAGCACCATAACTGGCGTCTAATACATTGGAAAATTCGTATTCTGACAATTTCCTCCCCCAATTTGCGGAACGATTTCGTAATAAGCTCCCACATATAAAATATAATAATAAAAGCAGTTATAAACAAAAAGTCCGGAAATATTTTCCAGGCAAGATTTGACAATTGTTCTTACTGAGTTGGCAATTATGTTTTTTCCGGACTTCTCTCAAGGCCAAAAGGCCGCCACTGCCACGATGAACCAGATGACAATACCAACGGCAAATTTACTGATAATACCGAAGAATTCGCCGAGACCGGCACCTACGGCATAACGCAGAGAATGCTCGGCCTTCTTACCCCGGGA
Source organism: Planctomycetota bacterium (assembly GCA_013202635.1). GTDB lineage: Bacteria > Planctomycetota > Phycisphaerae > Sedimentisphaerales > Anaerobacaceae > NIOZ-UU13. The sequence continues at coordinate 535 of JABMRO010000633.1, read as the reverse complement.
AAACTCAATTCCCCATACGCATAGCCCTGCGCCGCAGCAGGCGCCAAGTAAGGTCCCCAAAAACGGTACAGGTATTAGAAACGTACCGAATACCGCACCCGTCACCGCACCGAAAAGTGCCGCGATAGAGCCGGGCCAGCTTGCCCCCGATTTCTTGGCTCCTATCACCCCCGCGGTAAACTCCGCAAGCTCGCCCAGAGCTGCTAAGAACACTATCGCAGCTAATGTATAGATGGAAAAGACACTATTATCCCATCGCCACCATGCGAACAGGCAGGTGGATATGACAATCAGCCAGTTACCCGGCAGACCGAAAACGACTAATCCCAGCCAGGCTGAGTTGAGAATAACTAATACTATCGACCAAACATAAACCATAAGATGATTGTAAAGTAAAAGGGGAAAAAGGTAAATGGAAATTCATTACCGGACAGCCCACTCCCTGTCCCAAGCCAAGTCGAAGGGCCTGTCCTGCCTGTCTCGTCTGTCTCGTCGAAGCTTTAGCGAAGGCGGAAGCGAAGACGAAGCATTAATT
>JABMRO010000632.1 GCA_013202635.1 Planctomycetota bacterium | reverse complement strand
GTGTTGCCGATTAGCTAAAATTATCAGAAAGCGTATGCCTGACGCAATTTTAATTGCGGGCGGTTATCATGTCAGCGCTCTTCCAAATAATAAAGGAACTGAATTGTTTGATTATGTGGTGATTGGAGAAGGTGAGGCAATCATAGAGGTCATTGTAAGAGAGGTGATGTCGAAAAACGCTCATAAAAACAAGCGAAGTCATCAGATTCTTAAGAGTTCACGATGCGAACTACTAGATCGTTTGCCATGGCCCGTGCGAATACAACGCGAGTACTCAGCATTTAAGCTGGGAGGATTAATGTATCCATCGCCTTTGCATCAGCGTGCAGTGGTTGCCTTGCTTCTATCTCGCGGATGTAATAGCCAGTGTTCGTTCTGCGCATCTCATACGATTTGGGGATCGCGACTCATCACTCGAAGTATTAACTGCATATTAAGTGAAATGGAATATGTTACCAAAGATCTGGATGCAAATGCACTGGTGCTTGTGGATCAGGCCTTTGGCGAAGACCCAGCTTGGACGAAGGAACTCTGCTCTCGGCTCTATCAAACCCAGTTAAATGTCAGTTGGTATTGTATGGCCAAGCCAACACTATACTTAACGCTGATTCCCGATATGGCTAAAGCAGGATGTACTAAAATAGGCTTTGGTGTGGAGACGGCTGATTCTAATAGGCAAATGGATTTGAATCGGCCCGAAAATGGTGATCTTGATCATCTCAACAGAACTTTTAGAAAATGCAACGAAGCTGGTATTATCGTGAAGATATACTTCATGATTGGGTTTCCGTGGGAGACTCCAGAGTACTTGGAAAGAATAACAAAACAATTCCTTCAAAATCTGGAAGCAAACGAGTTGAAGATTACCTTTTTCACTCCATTTCCAGGAACTCAAGACTGGGAGAAATATTCAAACCAACTGCTTACAAGTGAATGGCAGTATTTTGACACAGAGACAATGCCTGTCGTAAAGAATACTCATATCAGCGTACCCCAATATCATGATTTTCGAAAAGAACTTCTGAGAACATTTTACAGCAGTCAGACTTATTTCCGTACATCCCAACGTCTGTTAGGAAAAAGACCCTATTACACAAGCAGCTATGTAGAATTTTCTGAATCTCTCAAAACAAATGGAATTATTACAGGCAATGAGACGTGGGTGCAAAAACTTGTCATCAATGGTTCAACGCAAAAAATAACTACTGAGGTTGCCTGACGGCATCAGGACTATGCAGATCGGTCTTAATATCCTTCATAGTGCGAGCATTCTAGTCCTGATTGCCACCGGCTTTGCACTGATCTTCAGGACAACGCGTTTCTTCCATTTTGCCCATGCGATTATTTTCGCAGCCGGAGCCTATCTTGTATTTACCTTTAAAGGCAAAATCGGATTGCCTATGGCACTGGCGATTCCATTGGGTCTCGCGGGGGCAGCGATATTGGGATGTCTGATTGATTTTCTCATCTACCGACCGCTACGTCGCAAGAAGGCATCTCCGCTTATTCTCCTGCTGGTTTCACTCGGCCTGTATGTTTTACTTCAGAATCTGGTTTCCATGCTGTTCGGCGATGATACCAAAGTCATCCGATCTGGTGAGATAAGGGAAGGGATACACATACTGGGTGCCCAACTCACTTCAATCCAATTGACCACTATTGTAACAGGGCTGTTCTTGCTGTGCATGACAAGCTTGTTCTTAAAGAAAACCAAACTGGGCCGATCTATCCGCGCTGTCGCAAGTGATCCGGTGTTGGCGGAGTTGAGTGGCATTGGAAGTAATACCATCATCCTGACTGTCATGGCCATTGGATCGTTTCTGGCGGGTATGGCCGGTATCCTAGTCGCCTTGGATGTGGACATGACTCCAACTATGGGGATGCAGCCGTTGATGTTGGCCGTGGTGGCGACCATAATTGGAGGTACACGTAATGTTTGGGGCATTGCCCTGGCTTCTTTTATGTTAGCCGCTGCTCAACAATGCGCGGCTTGGATGATCGGATCACAGTGGCAGGACTTTGCAGCATTCATTCTCCTTCTGCTTTTCCTGCTGGGTAAGCCAAAGGCTTTAATGGGTGAAGATTCAAGTAAAAATGCAGTCTAGAGCTAGAGAGGAAGCATTTAAATGGACAAATCAGCATTGAGCAAGGAAGTATCCGAGGAATTTCTTGAGTATCCGCTTTTGGATATCCCCAAAGCGGTGACCGTAGGACAAACATTGAAGATTCTTAAATACCTCTGGCCTGCAAAATCAAAGTATAAAAGAATATTCAGCAATATAGAAAAGAGTTGTGTAATTGAATCTCTTGAGAACGCAGTTAGGTGGATTATCGATGATCGGATTTCTGAGGGTGAAGGAAAAGGGGGATGGGGAAAATCAGAACGGGCATGGATGACTCATGTGTTCGGAGAAGCCGCTGGAAGGCGAACAAACGAGGCAATATTCACAACTGTCGTTATAACAGAGGCTCTACATAGACATACATTATTGCAAAAAAAATTGGGACGTAAATCTGAATATTACCGATGGGACGACACAATAAAAGGATTGATGCCATTTTTAATAGATAAAAAACGATACAGCGAAAGAACTGGCAAAGCAGGCAAACTCGGTACAATGGGGTCTGATGGGGGATGGAAACCTAACTACGATTATCGGCATACAGCCTTGATCTTGCGCTTATGGAATCTATCAAGTGTATGGAAAGACTACTATTTTCGAACAACGAGTGCTTTACTTGAAAACTTTGATGATGAAGATTTTGTGGATTGGAAAAAGGAAAGAGTCGTTACTTTAATCATGGCTTATAAAGCCCTTAAGATAATAAAGGAATCCGGCGAGGATTGTTCTGGTCAGGAATTGGAAAATAAAATAGATGTTATAAGAGGGAAGATAGTAGATAAATTTGACCCAGATCTTATTGGTTGGCCTGCTAAATCTGTAGATGATTCATTTACGAACGAAATGAAGATCAAATCACGGAACTATTACACCTTATTGACTTTGGCTATGATACCGGAGGAATGGGAGGGGCAAAATAGCGAACTAAAAGAAATGATGACACAAAGTCTAAATGCAACATGCAGATATCACGTCCGAGAGGGTGTTAATAATACCTATTACATATGCAGGGCTGGTAGCGACCGACCGGATTTGGCTGCGACATTAATTGCATTTAGCGCATTTACGCGTAAAACTAGACTTAACAAACAAGAGCAGTTATTAATACAAGGTATCTCGCGATATATTCTTAACAGGTTCGAGAAGGGCGACTTCAACTATAATGATCCTTATGATTGTCCATATGGTTGGGCTGTTCCTTACTTTGCGTTGGATGTATGTGAGATATTATTGCAGGAAACATGGTAGATGGACTATCTCCTTCACATTCTGATCCTGATCAACATCTACATCATCCTGGCGTCGTCTTTGAACCTGATCGCCGGGTACACGGGGCTTTTGTCTATTTGTCAGGCGGCGTTTTATGGGGTGGGGGCGTATACGGCCGCGTTGATGTCTTTGAAGGTGGGGTCACCGTTTGTAGTGAATCTGTTGTTGGCCATGGTAGTCACCGGGGTGTTGGGGGCGTTGGTGGGGATTCCGTCTTTGCGCATTCGGGATGATTATTTTGTGATTGCCACGTTTGCATTTCAGGTGATTGCCTTTAGCATTATGACTAACTGGATGGCGTTTACAGGCGGGCCAATGGGACTGCCCGGCATTCCGCAGCCGAAAATCTTCTGGTGGGTGGTGGATTCAAACTGGGAGACTTTTCTAGTAAGTACCGTGCTGGCAGCAGGAGTGCTGGCTGTGTGTCTTCGGCTGGTGCATTCGCCGTTTGGGCGGGTGTTGATGGCGATTCGGGAGGATGAGACCTTTGCCCTGGCTGCGGGTAAGAATATTGCCGCGTATAAGGTGCTGGTGTTCATAATCGGGGCAGCCATGGCGTCTGTGGCGGGTGTGATCTATGCCCACTACATCAGCTTCATCGATCCGACGAGTTTCACGGTGATGGAGTCGATATTTATCATCTCCATCGTGATCATTGGCGGAGCCGGGAGTTTCTGGGGACCGGTGGTCGGAGCCATCGTACTCGTGACCCTGCCCGAGGCGCTGCGATTTATTGGAATGCCCAGTTCCATCGCTGCGAATATGCGTCAGATCCTTTACGGCGGGTTGTTGGTAGCCTTCATGATGTTGCGCCCTCAAGGCCTCATGGGAAAATATGCCTTCGGCAAAGGAGGGACAAACAAGTGACAGCCCTCCTTGACATGAGTAATCTGAGCAAGAACTTCGACGGCGTCACGGCGCTGGGCGATTTCTCGTGCACGCTCGGCCAAGGCGAGATTCTCGGCGTCATCGGGCCCAACGGTGCTGGCAAGACCACGCTTTTCAATGTCCTCACCGGATTCATCACCCCGGACAAAGGCCAGATTCTCTTGCAGGACAATAATCTGACCCGATTGTCTCCACACAAACGCGCCTCGCTGGGGATCGCACGAACATTTCAGAATCTGCGGCTGATTCATCGGCTAACCGTGCTGCAGAACGCGCTCTTGTTCTTTGATGACCAACCGGGAGAGCGGCTCTCGAACATATTCTTCCGCCGGGGCCGCTGCAAGGAGCAGGAAGCCCGCAACCGTGAGAAAGCACTGTCGTTGCTGGAGGGGGTTGGACTTCGGCAAAAAGCTGACGATCCGGCTGAAGCCCTGTCCTACGGCCAGCAGAAACTTCTGAGTATTGTCTGTTGCTTGGCGGCTGATGCACAAGTCCTCCTGTTAGATGAACCCGTGGCTGGGATCGCCCCTGAGATGATTGAAAGAATTCTTGGCGTAATTCAGGACTTGCCCACACAGGGCAAGTC
>JABMRO010000631.1 GCA_013202635.1 Planctomycetota bacterium | reverse complement strand
GGCATCTCAATGTTCGTAAATCAGGCAATGGCCCAATTCAGGCTCTTCACAAATCAGGACGGCAATCCGGAACTTATGCGAAAGGTCGTCGTCGAAGAACTCAGATGTCAGTGAATGAAAAACAGATTGTGATTGATAAGGATGCCTTCCAAGGAATAGGTTTCAACGATCTGCGCAAGTTTGCTCGGAATCACCAGTTACTTGTATGCGATACTCTTTTATACGAGTGCTTGACGGATACGGGCAATAGAAGACTCCTAGATCGCTGTAGGAAGCTGATCGAGTCAGGCGCTTACTATTGCTCCTGTAGCGCCGAGTTTCTACAGTGGGAAGGTCGAAACCTTACTCCTTACCCCCGGTTTCTCCCCGATCTGCAGAAGACTGAGCGGATAAGGAAAGGCTCTGTGCGTCCTGAAGGTTCCTTCACGCCGCAAGAGCTGGAGAAGATACTGGGTCTCCGTACCAGAATCGCCAAGGATATCTTGATCAGAACGGTCGAACGAGTAGGTCCCAGGATAAGCTCTGAGAGACCTGATATTGCCACAAATGTCAAGACGTTGACGAGGGATACGTGCGACCGAATGGCGCAGTGGCTGGAGGGGCTCGACGTTGTGGGAATGCACGACTTGGCAGTCCGTTCTATGCCAGATGGCTGGGCTTACGATGACGCAAGCTTCTGCCGTTCCCGGGAATGGATTAGTTGGCAATACTTTCGATTAGCAAGCGTTCTTGCGAATGAATATTACTACCTTGCACAAACGGGGGGCATACCAGGTGGGCGACGGGCTGAACATGATCACCAGGACATGGAATATGTTTTACTTTTAAGCCGGGCTGATGCCTTGATAACGAGAGACAAGAAGTTGAGCGAACCACTGGCTATAGCTGCTTTCCCGAACAAGGATGTTTTCTCCAACCTGGATGAAGTGCCCGAAGAGTACGTCTGCAATTGGAGTTAGCTCTCACTTCATCTGATTTGAGTGTTGCTTTGCGATTGACAGTGTTGGTATATTGAAGACGCTGGGAGGGTGGATTCCTGCTTTCGCAGGAATGACACTGTGTTTTCGTGGGGGCGTTCGTAAACGGCGATGAAGAACTGTCCCCGTTTTGCGTCAATGATTGTGGCGATTCTTTCGGGAGATTTTCTCCCTGGCGGGTCTTCGATTTGACCTGTTTCTAAATGACGGCAGAAAGATTCAGAATGAGAAGTTGTGGCTGTGTTTTTTTCCTTTATATAGTCGTTTGCATTGGCGGCGATTACGTCGAGAGTATCGACGGCGATTATTTTTGCTGCGTTAGCCAGGTGCATTGACTTAGCGAGTGTTACGGCGATGCGTAAACCTGTGAAGCTGCCGGGACCTGAGGAGATATGGACCTGCTCGATATTTTCGGGCTTTTTGCTAAATCGGTTGAGGATGTCACTGATGGCCGGGAAAATCTCCGCACTGTGTCTGATTGGTGCGGAAAAAGTGGTTTCGGCGAGAATTTTTTCACCAAGAGCTATCGCTACAGAGCCTATTCTGCTGGAGGTTTCAACGGCTAAAACAAGTGTTTTATAGGTCATATTTCGTCTTTTTTTTCAGTGGTTACGTTTTGCTAAAAAGCCTTATTATGGCCATAAAAAAGCCGTTTTTTAAGTGACTATTTTTCGCCCAGTTTGTTCAAACATTCCAGTTTAACGAATGGAAACTTAAATATTATCGGCCAAGTTGATATAAATCAAATTTTTCTCTTGCAATATTGGAGATTTTATTATAAACTCAGTTATCATAAGTCTTATCTATTTTGAGAACTGGAGGTTGTAAAGAACGATAATTTGATAAAAAATTCCTAAATGAGGGTGTTTTTTTGGCAGGAGGTTAATTTTGAGCAAGCCGAGCTTTTTGACCGAGTCTTTTGGCAGGAGGTCCCTGTTCATTGTTCTGGCAATGATTATATTGCCTATAATAACAGTATCACAAGTGGCTCCGTCGCAGGAAAGCAAGGGGACTGAGAGGCAGAAGACAGTCCGCCGAATAGTCCAAACCTATCTTCAAACCGGGAAGGGAGAATACGCCAAAGGTTTCTTTGAGCAGGCGGTCAAAACCTTCCAAATGGCCCAGGGATACGAAGAATATTTGACTGTGGCTGTGCGTGAGGAACTCGGCGAGTTTCTGGAAAAGAGCCAGATAGCTGTTCTTAAGAGAAAGCGTGCCTTAGAGACATTTCGGACAGTCAACGAGTTGATTAAGCGGGACCAACTAATTCAAGCCAAGACATATCTTGAAAAGATCAAAGAAAATGAGTTTTTGACCAAAGAGGAACTCAAACAAATCGCCGAGGCGTTCAGGCAAATAGACGCACAGCTTATGGCGGCCAAGGCCCGGCTTGAAAAGGCCAAAAGTCAAAAGCTTTCGGCTGAACAGAAGTCAGTGGAAGCTGCGGCAGCGGTTAAGAAGCCTGTCTTGAGCCTGGAAGGGCGGCAGAAAGAAATCTTTGATCTTTGGAACCAGAGCATCGGACTTTATCACACCGGTCAGTTTGAAAAGGCCCGTGAAGGTTTTATAAAAGTCGCGTCCAGCGGCTTAATCCCGCCACAAATAAAAAAGACGGCGGAAGGTTATTTATCTCAAATAGATAAGCTCTTACCAAAGCGAAAGCTCGTTCCAGAATCAAAGAAGCCTGTAGTGGTGGCTGTTGTTAATCCTGAGGTTGCTGAGGCAGTTGCGCCGGAAACCGCGCCAAAAGTTGCTTCGCCCGTAACCGGCCAAAGCAGCTATATCGATGTAATTAACCGCAAAAGGAATATTATCCGCAGCCATACAAAAGCGGTTGTTAATGATGCTATAACTAAAGCAGGTGATTACATAACCAAGGCCGAATTCGACAAGGCAAAGAACGTGGTTGAGACGGGCGCTCTTACCGTGAACAAAAATCAGATGCACCTCGGAGATAAACTGTTTAAAGAATACAGCAGCATGCTGAAAATAATGACTGAGGAAATAGCTGATAAAGAGAATGAAAAGATTCGGCAGCAGGAACAAGAGACACGGGCAAAAGCAACAGAGGCAAACCGTCGTTATAGAGAACAAATGGAGGTTGACAGGGAGAACAGAATAGCCGAATTGATGAAGAACGCGATGACTTATCAGACACAGCAGCGTTATGAAGCGGCTCTTGGTCAATTGGTAAGCTTGCTTGCATTAGACCCGCAAAATGAGCAGGCGCAGGTGATGAAAGGCACGCTGGAAGATATGATTTACTTCCGGAAACAAATAGAGGTAAAGAAAAAGTCGGATAAACAAAGAGCGGATATTTTGCTGAAAACTGATGAGTCCGGAATTCCCTACGCAGAAGAGCTTACTTATCCTCCGTATTGGCGAGAGCTTATCGAGAGGCCGACGCGTCAGCCGGATAAGCCTATCGGCCTGGACCCGCTCGATGCGATTGTCTATGAGCAATTAGTGGAAATTGTCGACCTTGTGGATTTAACGCCGACGATGTCTTTCGGTGAAGTGATAGAGAAGTTAAAGACATCTGTTGACCCGCCTATACAAATACAGCCCAACTGGAGGGATTTACTCGAGAATGCTGAGGTGGAACAAGCCACACCAGCAGGGATGGATCCGCTGACGGGTGTTAAGCTTCGTAAGGCGCTGGAGATTCTGATAGCCGGCGTTACTTCGAGTCAGCTTGGCGAATTTGGAGAACTTACCTATGTTGTGGACGAAGGAGTAATACTGATAGGAACCGTAGAAATGCTTCCACCGAAGATGGTTCACCGTGTTTATGATATCTCCGACCTTGTTTCTGAGCCGGCCAATTATGGACAAATAGGCAGGATGATGGGCATGATGGGCATGATGCAAGGTATGGGCGGTGGCGGCGGCATGGGCGGCGGCATGGGCGGCATGGGCGGCGG
>JABMRO010000630.1 GCA_013202635.1 Planctomycetota bacterium | reverse complement strand
GGTACCGTCACAGACGGAGCTGATTCAAAAAATGGTTAATTACGCAGCCATCAACAGACGTGACGGAGCGCTGGCTTTGGAGCAGGAGATTCCCAACTTAGACAACTCATTTTTCATCAAGGGCTTGCAGATGCTTGTGGATGGACGGGATGCCGAACAAATTCGGGACTTTATGTCTATAGAGATTCACTACCTTCAGGACCGCCATTCAACAGGTAAGAAGATTTTGGAGTTTATGGGAGCGTCCGCGCCTGCTTTTGGGATGATAGGAACACTTATTGGTCTGGTTCAGATGCTTAGAAACCTGGATTCACCTGACGCGATTGGCGGGGGAATGGCGGTAGCTTTGCTTACTACTTTTTATGGTGCATTATCTGCTAATTTGATTTTTATTCCGTTAGCAGGCAAATTGGGGATTTATTCCAAAGCGGAAACCACCACAATAGAAATGGTTGCAGAAGGTATCTGCTCTATCGCGCAAGGTGATAATCCGACTGTTGTTCGGGAAAAACTGCAGGCATTTATCTCACAGGGCAGACGGGAAGAAGTAAAGGCTGATGTATAATGGCACGTGCGGGCAAACAAGTAGAAGAAGATGAGACTCCAGGCGCACCGGAATGGATGGTAACTTTCAGTGATTGTATGACGCTGTTGTTGACATTCTTTGTGCTTCTTTTAAGTTTCTCATCTTTCGATGAGAGAGTTTTTCGAAAATTACAAATGAGTTTTATGGATGCTCTGCCCGCGGTTAGCAAGTCGGACAAAAAAAATAAAGATTCAGTACTGCCTGCGAAGCAAATTCAGACGACGGCTGAACTGTTCGAAGGCAGTGAAAAACCTACTTTGCTTTTAGGATTGGACAACAATTTAAAAGAAGAGACGCCTGTGGATTTCCGTCGCCGGAAGGTGTTCTCAATCTCGTCGAAAAGAATCTTTTGGGGTAAAGGTGCGCTCATTTCGGATGAAGGTCGCCGCATTATGACTAAAATGGCGTCATTCTTAAAAGAAGTACCCAGTCGTGTAGTTGTTAGCGAAAATGGGTCGTCAAGCGAAGGGGACGCTGGACAACTTGGTTTGTCACGGTCCTGGGCGATAATGGAATATCTTACAACCGGGCAGAACCTCGAAAAGAAGCGGTTCAGCATCTCGACGGCAGGTACTCTGACTCAAGAGAGCTTCGGAAGTGGTGGGTCGGCTCTCGTAAGTACCGGGTCGGAACGTACAATTGAGATAGTATTGTTAGAACGGAGCATTTACGATTGAAGAGTCAGCATCAGCCAATCAAGGATAAAGGGCCGAGAGTACCGGCATATATCGTTACGTTTTCAGATATGACAACGCTGCTGCTGACATTTTTTGTGATGCTGATGAGCATTGCGAGTGTACGGGACGAGGAAATATTTAACAAGGGCCGGGATTCCTTCGCCTATGCAATTAAAACCCTTTGACTTGGCATGTTTATGGGTAGGAAGTCAAAGCCTGATCTTGGTTATGTTAAAATCAAGTATGTCATAAACAAGCCTGATGAGTTATTTAAAGGCAGAAGCATACATACAAAAGAGGAGAAAATCCGTCAGCTCTTCAATGAACTAAACCAGTCTATGAAGGCTACGCCGTCAGAAATAGCCGCTGAGAAAACCGATTTTACAGTAACTAACATTCGCTTTGCACGGGGCGATGCACGATTGAATGAGTCGGCAAAACAGTTCTTAGGTGGCTTTTGCTCGCAGTTGCAGCAGAATTCCGGTTCCAGGCCGGTTAAGCTTTATGTGCTTGGTTTAGCCGGCGACCAGGCAGCCCAGAAAGACCAATGGATACTTTCAGCGAAGCGGGCCAGGGCGGCGGCGGATTATCTGCGGGGAATTTTGTCAGGGTCGGGTTTCCAAACACAAAGCAGTACATTTGGGGACTGGTCCAAGTGGTCTGTTTATTGGTGGGGAGCTGGGCCGGGAGGTGATTGGGTGGGACAGGATAGCCCGATTTCCAAGCAGTCACAGATATTAATCGCGGTTCTCAGGGCGGACGATTAATTCATGGCCGTGTAAAGTTTTTCGACAGTTTGTCCGATTATACGCCAATTTTCGTATTGAAAATCCTGTTTACTGCCTACTAATGCACATTTTGGCATTTCGGCACGCTATTTGCACACCAAATATTCAAAAGGCGCTCTATTTGTGGGCTGATGATGGAATGAGCAATAAACAGGGAGCCTTGGAAGCATATTTGGTATTTTGTGATATGATGCGATGCAGGAAAAAAATCGTTGTTTTTTTAATAACAGTTATGTTGGGCTGCGGTGTGATATTGGTCTGTTCGGCCCAATCGGCTCCCGATGCAGAAAAGAACGCTTCTGACAGGCGTGGAACAGAATTGGAGAATTCACAATCCAAATCTAATTCCTTATTTGAAAATGATCCCGATTTTTTAACGAATAAGAATAACGGGCCAGGTGCCAGAGGATTGTTTTTTAGATTTATGGTTTCGATTTTGTCGCTCGTTGCTCTTGGTGCAGCGGCGTTTTACGTTTCAAAAAAGTTCCTGCCGAAGATTACTAACCTGTCGGGCAAAGAAATTCGTATAGCTGAAACAGTCCACCTCGGGCCCCGCAAGGC
>JABMRO010000629.1 GCA_013202635.1 Planctomycetota bacterium | reverse complement strand
CTGAAACCGCCTCCAGGCGGATTTCCAGGATATTTTGAATATGACAGAAGTGGGTGGGGGTGGTTTAACCATATCATTGATTATTCAAGAAAAAGCTCCAACAAAGATTCAGTTATCTGGTGTCCGTCCAGAGAGATAAATGATACGAGGCTTAAAGAAAACGTGCTGTGTGGAAATTATGGTGTGAACCATTCTATATTAAGAAGTACGAGTGGCAGAATAAGCCAATCTGAATTTATCGGAACGCCTTTGTCCAGCAGTAATATACCACATTCCAGCCAAACTCTGCTGATAGTTGACAGCGGCTACAGTATGATAAGCTGGTGGCATGTTACGGATGTTCCGCCCGTACCTTTCGGTAATTCCATCGAAGACGCTGCTTACGTGCCCGGTCTTGGAATTAACAAGGAAAAGGATTTTTTATGGCCCGGCCAGAAATGGGACGCTATAACCGGCCGTCATCCAAATAAAACAGTCAACGTCGGTTTTGCAGATGGACACGTCAGTCGCGCGAAGGCTGATGATTTATTTATTGAAAAAACAGAGACCTGCTACAAAAATCGCTATCCCCTTTGGCGGCCGATTAAGACCAATGATGACTAAAACCCCGCCTCTTTAATAACCGCCTGTATTTCGCTATCGCTTAAATATTTAACCTCAATCACCGTCCTCAAATTATATTCACTATGAATAATCGATTTTCTATATATTTCAATTTTTTTGGGGAGATTAGTTTTGGGATCAACAAAAAACCACCATTTGTTAAATACGGATGAACTTAATTCAGCTATGGTCCATTTCAACTCGTATATCTCGATTCCTTCAGCGACTTCCGGGATTTCCCCATCTACACGATGCCATTCATAGTCCGGCAGAATTTCAGTGTTGTAGAATGGCATCAGACCAAAGGAACTCTTTATTCTTCTACTCATTTCGGCGGCTAAATCTTTAGGCATCTCTGTTTCGACTGATGAATTAGTGCCCAACTGCTTTGTTTTTATAACCTTATTTGTGATATCCCACAAAACAAATCCTTGTTCAGTTTTAGTCATATATTTATTTAATGTCTGTGATAACCACTTCTGTTCTATAATTTCTGTTGCAGATTCTGTCTTGCCGGGCGCCGACTTCAATATATGAACATTCTTAACTATTTCAAGGGCCTTGTAAATCTGCTCAAAAGTAACTGCTTTGGCAGAGGTTGTATTGAGGAGCATCGCAAAGCCTATTAATATAACAGCCGCCGCTGCAATGCCGGCTTTGAGAAAAGACCTCAGATTCATTGCTGAGACTTTATCTTTCAAGGCGGCAGCAAAATCGATAGTCGGCACCGGCTTCTCAACATCTGCTTTATCCTGGCGACCTGCTATTTCTACACTGATTGGAAAACCGGCGTAAAGGTCGTCAGATTTGCTGAGCCCCTGAGCTTTGTCGGATTCGTTTATGTGGTATATTGTAACGACCTCAGATTCTGTCCGTTCGGCCATTCCATACACAGTGTTGTGCAACTGTTGTATTTTAGCCAAACATGTTGGACAGCAGCGCAGATGCGAGGTAAGAGATTCACGAGATTCGGCGGATTGGTCGTTGGCGGGATCAAGCCCGTATAGCATAACATAGTCGAAAATATCGGTTTCCGAGACAGATTCACAGGAAAATTCCGGAGATTGAGTGTCCTCTGACAGGCTGTCATATATCTTTTGTCGCTCAAGGTACAGCCGATTTCGACAAACAGGGCACTTACACAGATGTTTCAACGCCTCGGCAGTAGTGCCGTCAAGGTCCATGGCCGCAACTGACTTAACTATTGTCCCCATTTCAGAACATTTCGTTGGGTCCCGGGAAGGCTTTTCAGCAAAGAGCTGGCTTAGCCGGTATAAGCGTGTGCGGTTAAGATTTAGCCTTTTGATCGCCTCTAAATCTTCGGCACACGCTCGGCAATTGTCCAGATGTGCTGTTATCGGAGTTGGTATTCTGGTCTCTAAAGCCGGGTCTAACAAGCCGGGCAGAAAAGGTCTGACGGTATTGCAAGTTACACG
>JABMRO010000628.1 GCA_013202635.1 Planctomycetota bacterium | reverse complement strand
CCGAAACCTTGGCGAAGGATGTTGGCGAAGGCGGAACCTTCCATCCTTCCACCATTCCATTTCCCCCTTCTTCCATTCTTCCATCCCGAAAGCTTTCGGGGTTCCATTTTTCCTTCCCTCCCCTACACCGCATAATTAATTTAGTAGTTTTGGAGTCTACGAACACAAGATATATCAGAAAGCGAAAAGCGAGTAATTGTATTTAAATAGGAACTACTTTAAAGAAATAAGTTGATTTGGAGCAGATGCTATGGAATCTCACGGAAAAAATACAACAGGGAGAACCTCTGGTGTTTTTTACAAGACTATTGGCTTTAAATTTTTGGTTGTGGTTGGATTCTTTGTGTTTACATTTTCGCTCTTTACTCTTTACTACAGCTGGTCACAAAATGATGCGCAAATGGAAGAATTACTGCAAAGCCAATCTGAGCTGGCATTACAATTTAACCTTGCTATTCGTGAGTATGTGGCTGAATCGATCCGGCCATTTGCCCAAGAATATTTAGACAGAGACGATTTTATGCCGGAGACTATGTCCACCTCTTTTGTCGCCCGCAGTGTTTTTGAAAAAGTTCGTAAAAAGTTTCCAGATTATATAATCAAATTTTCATCTAACAATCCTCGCAACCCGGCCAATCAAGCCAGTCGTGAGGAACTGTTGGTAGTGGATTACTTCAATAAACATCCGGACCTAAAAACGTGGAGCGGTCAACTCGTATTTGACGGCAGGCCACATCTTGCTCAATTTAGTGCCAGGCGGATGGAAGAATCATGTCTTGAGTGCCATGGAGTTCCTTCGGATGCCCCGAAAGCATTAATAGAGAGATATGGTGACAAAGCCGGTTTTAATCGGCCTTTGGGCGAAGTAATAGCATTAGATACTGTTGCGATTCCAATCGGCAAATTTAAGTCTGCCGCCATTACCCAGACCGCAAGAAACTTTTTGTTTTTGATGATAGGTTTACTTGCTCTTTTAGCTGCGATATATTATGCGTTCCATAGATTAGTCGGGCATAAGCTTTCCAACATCTCCAAACATTTCAAAAATACCGCTGATGAGGATAAAGATTTTTTCATCACTCCCATAAATTATAAAAGTGAGGATGAGATCGGCAATTTGGCTCAATGTTTCAATATTTTAGCTGAAAAGTCAAACAATGTTCATGATAATCTTGAAAAACATGTCGCAGAACGAACTAAAGAGTTAGAAGATTTAAACTCAACCTTACAGCACGAGATTGAAGTTCGTAAACAGCAAGAAGCCAAAAACCGCCAACACCACGAGTTGTTAAACAGCACTATAGAATCCCTGCCGCATCCTTTCTACGTTATAGATGCAGATAATTACCAGATAATAATTGCAAATTCAGCCACTCACTCAGGTGAGTGGACCGAAGATTCAACCTGTTATAAGCTTACACATCAAAAGGACGAGCCCTGTGGTTCCGCTGAACATCCCTGTCCGCTCGAGATGGTTAAAAGGACAGGCCAGCCTGTAGTAGTCAAGCATATTCATTATGGAAAAAATGGAAATGCCAAGAACATAGAAGTGCACGCTTATCCTGTTTTTGACAGTAGTGGAAAAATAACACAAATAATAGAATATTCTTTTGAAATTCCAGAAAGTAAAAACCCGGAGGTTCAATCGCAATCACAGAAAGCCTGTGCCGAGCATACCAACAATGCCCACTCAGGTAACTAACTTGAAGACCAATTGTTCACCAGCAGTTTTAGTTACGATCCTCCTTTAGTATAGTTCTTTATTCTAATATTGCAAAAAAAACACGAGGTATACGTTTATTTTTGCCGAGATGGGATCTGGAACCGGACGATATCGCTTCGGAGTATCCGGAGGGAAAGAAGATTAAAGCTGCAAAATGGCAAACAAGTCAATTTCGATAAACTGCGATGGATTTCAACTCCGCTGGCTTAAACGAAAGAGGAACCTCGAATTTAACATACACCGTGCGGACAAACTTGTCCAAGCTATTGATACGGCACACACTGCCGTTTCGCATCACCTCATAAGGGTCGCCTGATTCAATCTTCGGAACACAAAAGTAGGCCGTAATATTTTGGTCTTTCTGCGGGAAACTGTCATCACCATGACATATAAACGCTACTCCTTCGCTTGAAAGGTCGCGAATCATGCCATGATATCGCTTCTGTGTCACGCTATCTACCAGCCAGATCACCCAGTCGCAGCAAAGTCGTTCCTCTTTCCTTTTTTCGGCTCCTGTGTTCATCTTGCGCCCCCTTTACTTTCAGCTGAATCAATTTCTCAAATTATCTCGTATATTACTGAAAGGATATGTAATACTCTGTCGAATTCCAAATTTATAGACTATTTCAACCTAATTTTTCAGCCGGAAAATTTACAACGTCCGAAAAAAACCACCTCCAAAGAGTAGCGACTAATTTATGAATAAGTTGTTCCGTGGCGGGTTTAGGCTACAGCATAATCAATTCCGATAACGGACTTTCTGGGAATTTCGGATAAATCTGCGATAATCAGGCTTTCAGGCTCAATGGGGG
>JABMRO010000627.1 GCA_013202635.1 Planctomycetota bacterium | reverse complement strand
TCTGTCGCTGTCTCGAACAGCGTCAGCTCTTCACCATACGTGGGGTTGTCCGGGTAGTTCGCATTGCCCGTCAGGTCGGCAACGGTCGTTCCGCCGATGTCCGACCAGACCTCTTGCATGATTGTACCCGTACCCTGGCCGCCGGCATTACACACCAGGCCCAACACCAGGACAAAGGAAGTTAAAAAAAACAATTTCCTAAACATAATAGTTCTCCTCCAAACAATAAATGTATTTTTTTCTTATGCTTTGGCCACACACCAAAACATCCGATGCCTTCAACAATCATCTTTTAGAACATGCGAATTTCTATTGTCAATTGAAGATAAGATGCGAAAAAATTGAAAATCGCTCTTGCTTGCTTCAGACACCAGTGCCTGCGAAACCGATGGATGCAGGCAAATTCAAACAAAACGACCGATAATTATTTTTTCCATACTCTTTACATCTACATCATCATCTGCCCAGGATGATTTTTAAAACGATTTGAATTTACCTCCTTCCTTCTATTGACTGATACTCGGTGCTAAGTAAAAATGCAAAAAATCCCAATATGAAGAATTAATTCCTACTTATAAACCTACTCAGGATATATTATAGACTACCTGCAAAAAAATTCAACAAAAAAAATAAATAAATTTAGCCCATTAAACCCATATTTCCCAGATTTCCAGCTTTTACGAAGGTAAGTTGAACTATCTCTATTGATGCTGTCTGTTCTATTTTCCGTCAAAACCAATCACTCCGCACTTCCTTAGCATTCTTTTATAGGCTATGTCCGATAATATGCAATTTATTAGCCAGTATTTTTATGTTAATTTACAAATTCAGCGTCTTTTGCATTTATCCTATTGTATATTAAACACTTATGAAATTCAACATATAACTATGTAAAACTAAGTTTGTAAGACTTTGATTAATATTTTTAGTGCTGAAAAAAAACTTTTTTGAAGAAAATACACACTTAAGTTGTAACTCCTTTGTGGCAAATAAGATACATCAAGCGGAATAAAATAAGCAATCTTATACACAAAACTTATATTGCCTAAATTAACTAAAGTTTTTTTTGACCACCCTCCGATACTTAATTACAAAGCAATACATATTGCCCATATTAACATTTTTGGTTGTTATGGCCAACAAAGACTGGGGGCATAGGTAAAGTAGATAATATAGAAAAAGATGTATAAGGAGAATAAGATATGATAAAGGAAAACATTTTAGCCAGATATTTGGAACCACTTTTGCGGGGAGACAGAAAAGCTTGCCGAGCTGTTATTGAGGAAACACTTCAAAGCGGAATACCTGCGAATTCGGTATATGTCAATATAATATGGCCGGTTATGGTTGAAATAGAAAAACTACTGCGCGATGACAAAATTACCCCTATTCAGGAGCATTTGGCAACGCGTGTTAATCGCAATATAGTAGATCAACTTCAAAATAAGTTACCTCGCAGGCCCAAAAAGAACAAAAAAATTGTTGTTTGTTGTGCACCAGAGGAAATACAGGAGTTGGGCGCCCAAATGATGGCGGATCTGTTTGAAAGCAATGGCTGGGAGGTACGATTTCTTGGAGGTGGATTAACAAACGATGATATACTTACTTTCACAAATGAATACAGTCCAGATATACTTTTAATTTATGGTACCGGCCCAAAACAAGCGCCGGGTGTACGCCGACTGATTGATACCATAAAATCAGTAAATGCCTGGCCGGATATGTGGATAATGGTCTCAGGCGGCCTATTCAATCGGGCCGAAGGACTCTGGCAGGAAATGGAGGCTGACTTATATGCTGAGACTGCTCTTGAAGCACTTCAGGTAGCTTCTGAAAACAAGCCGGTTGCAAACTGTGAGAAAAGGACAATAAACCGTCGCAAAAGAAGACGCCAGACGATACTGGAGGATTTGCCGTTACAGATATAATGACTTTTCAGAATTGAAGAGCTGAGAAATATACTGAGTTCTTAGTATTACTGTTTAACGGTGATACCTTACAATATTTCAGTGTTTGCACTTTAAAACGTTTTGAAGACATAAACATTTTATTTGTGATTGTCCTGACACCTGGCATAGCACTTAATAGCCCAGATTCGTACATTTCTGTTAATAATTCCATAAAAATTACAAATACGGATTATGCTTGAACTTTACGTTTGGATATGGTAGAATGTTGATATGATGCTGACATTAGCAAAAAAACAGATGTATAAAAAATGTATTATTGTACTTCTCTGTCTTTCGATAGCTGTCAATTTAGCGCATTGGAAAGTGCTGTGTTATGGTGCGGATGGACATATTGAGCTCGAATCAGCTTTGCACGAACGCTGTGATGACCCTGATCATTCCTCTGTTTCGGATCAAACCACACTTTCCTCTCAAGCAGGTCATGAAATATGCAAACATTGCGGACCCTGCATAGATGTCCCGGTTTGCTTTGGCTTAGCAAAGATTTCTCGTTCGACTCAACAGTTGAATCCAATATTTCTGACTCCATCTGCAAACATTTTTATAGGTTTCTATAAGCACAATTCTTCTGAATATAATTTGGCTGCAAATACTTTTTCTGACACTTCTTACTTTACCCCTCTACAGACAGTGATCCTGCTGGTGTAATCTGCTGACGATACAATTCTTTTTCCGTAACATTTACAAGACATTTACTGTAAATGGCTGGGTAGTAGCGTTCTGTCATCTTCTGAGCCTCTGCTAATTGAAGCCCTTCAGAAGAGACCCAAATCCGGAAGATTTATATTTTAGGATTACTGTAATGTGGATTAGATTTTTACTGTTAGTTATGCTGTTTGCTCTTGGTACTTCGGGCTGTATGGAGCAAAGCAACGATGTTACATTGCCTCAGCAGAAGTCGTTGGGACAAGAATTCAGGATTTTTCAACCTCCTGTCAAACCTGCTGAAACTCCAGATGTTTCTGAAATATCCGAGCCAAACGGTCCTATTACTTTAAGGCAGGCTCTGGCTTTGGCATTAATGCACAATCCCGAGCTTAGGGTTTTTTCCTGGGATGTTCGTGTCTCCCAAGCGAGACTATTGCAGGCAGGCCTTTGGCCAAACCCGGAACTTGAGGTCGAAGTTGAGGAAGCTGGCGGGCCGGGTCAACGCAGCAATTTTGATGGCGCAGAAACTGCCATACAGTTGAGCCAGTTGATAGAACTCGGGGATAAACGCAGTAAGCGAACAAAACTGGCTTCGCTGGAAAAAGAATTGGCAGGATGGGATTATGAAGCGAAACGGCTGGATGTGTTTACAGCAGTTGCCAAGGCCTTTGCCGAGGTGCTGGCCGCACAGCAGGGGCTTAAATTAACTCAGGAACTGCTGCAAGTCTCTGAAGAATTAGTAAATACGGTTACTAAAAGAGTTAATGCCGGTAAAGATTCGCCGTTGGAAAAGACCAAAGCTATTGTAGCGCTATCGAATATTAAGATTCAGCGTCAAAAGGCTATACATTATCTTGAGTTCACACGTAAACAACTGGCAGCTACCTGGACAGATAAAAAGCCGCAGTTTACGAGTGCTGCCGGCCGACTTGATTCTTTATCACCCATACCATCTATTGATAAATTAACATCTTTGATTGAACAGAATCCGGACATTGCGCGCTGGTCTCTGGAAATTGATAAGGACAAGGCCGCTTTGGAACTGGAAAAAGCCAAATCAATTTCAGATATTACGCTTCGTGGAGGTCTGCAGAGATTCAATGAAACA
Source organism: Planctomycetota bacterium (assembly GCA_013202635.1). Taxonomy (GTDB): domain Bacteria; phylum Planctomycetota; class Phycisphaerae; order Sedimentisphaerales; family Anaerobacaceae; genus NIOZ-UU13. Next base: position 7,886 of record JABMRO010000627.1, on the reverse strand, counting down.
GATGATAATGCAATATTGTTTGGCATTTCCATTCCATTGCCAATCTCAGACAAAAACCAGGCAGGTAAACTCCAGGCGCACTACGAGCTTGCCAGGGCAAGAGAAGAACAAAGAGCGGCCTATACCAGAGTGCAAATGGAATTAGCCAGAGCTTATCAGGCACTTTCAAGCGCATATACAGAGGCCACTGAACTTGAAAAGAACGTATTGCAGGGGGCCGAAGGTGTTTTTGAAGCTTCAAAGACAGGTTACACACAGGGCAAGCTGGATTATTTGAATGTACTGGATGCGCAGCGAACTTTATTTGAAGCAAAAGCAAGATATATAGATGCTCTTGCTTCTTACCATGCTGCTAAAGCTGATGTCGAACGTTTAATTGGATGCTCAATCGACAGTGAAACTCTTTCAAAAAGTGAGGACTCAAAATGAAGTATAAAAAAATATTAATATCAGCAGTAGTTCTTTCGGTTGGCATACTTGCTATTGTTATTTCAAAGCTCGACTTAGAGCAAACTGGCGGTGTTCCAAAAGAGCTTGTCCAAACAGAAGCTCTTGACGAGCACTCAGACGAGCATGAAGATGAGCAGGTCATAGAACTGACTGAAGAACAAATTAATGAAATCGGCATCAAACTTGCTACGGCCGGTAGCGGCAAACTTGAGATTTATGTGAACCTGCTTGGAGAAGTTGCTGTAAATTCCGACCGTATGGCTCATATCGTTCCAACCGTACCGGGCATCGTTCGCCAGGTTGTCAAGAACATAGGCGATAATGTTATTGCCGGAGAAGTTATTGCATGGCTCGAAAGCACAAAACTTGGTGGGGCGAAGGTACAGTATCTGGCTAGGCAGTCAGAGATATCCTGCTGTTCCATAGAGCTTGTCCGGGCACAGGAAGTCTATGACAATACTATGAAGCTGCTGGAAACATTGAAGAGTTCTCCTTCATTGGAAACTCTTCAGAATATGAACGGCACTGCCATGGGTATGAACCGCAGCCTGCTTGTTTCATCCTATGCCGAGTTCACCTTTGCAAGGGAAACATATTTGAGGGAAAAAGATCTTTACGAAAAGAAGGTTTCCAGCAAAGGAGACTTTTTGAAGGCCGAGAGCGCCTTTAAGAAGGCCGATGCCCAATATGTTGCTACGCGAGACAGTGTTAACTTTGAAGTTTACCGCAATCTGCTGGAAGCCAGACGTTCCCAAAACACCCGCGAGATTGAACTGAAAGCCGCAGAACAACTTCTTTATGTCCTTGGTCTGACCGCTGAAGATGTCAATGACCTTGCAGTTCTGTCAAAAAATCAGGGCACACAGGCAAAAGAAGAGGAAGAATGTACCGATCCCAACTGTACGGAATGTGCGGCAAAATCAGCGGCCAAAGGTCAGGATGCAGATTTCTCTGACCTTCGTATAACAAACGAAAAACTGGCATGGTATCCCATCCGCAGTCCTTTTGAGGGGACAGTTATTGATAAGAATATCACTTTAGGAGAAGTGGTCAAAGATGATTCGGAAGTTTTTGTTGTTGCCGACCTGAATACTGTCTGGGTTGATCTTCATGTTTACCAGAAAGACCTGATGACGATTCACAAAGGCCAAAAGGTCGTAATATCGGCCGGCCAGACAATGCCGGATATCACAAGTGTAATTAACTATGTTGGCCCTGTGGTTGGAAAGGATTCGCGTACCGCTCTTGCACGAGTTGTTGTATCAAACGAGTCAGGTATGTTTAGGCCGGGTCTGTATGTTACGGCGAAGGTTTTAGTCGATGATGTAGAAGCGGATATTGTGCTGCCAAAAGAAGCCGTCCAAACCTTAAATGGTGAGAAATGTGTCTTTATTAAAGACGCTCATGGCTTCGAACCAGTATTTGTGACGATTGGTCGCAGCGCTGCTGATTATGTTGAAGTAACTGCAGGACTCAAAGCAGGCCGGCAATATGTTACAAAAGGAGCTTTTGAGCTTAAGGCCAGGATAATCACCAGTACTCTTGGCAGTCATGCGGGTCATGGCCATTAGAAGGAAGAATTTTATGCATAGGAAAATTGTTGATATTTCTCTTCGATACCGATTTTTTGTTATTCTTGGTGTTATAGGAATAACGGCACTGGGTATATACCAATATTCTCAACTGCCTGTCGATGCCTTTCCCGACATATCCCCTGTTATGGTACCGGTTTTTGCCGAGGCCCATGGTATGGCGCCCGAAGAGGTCGAGCGTTTGATTACTTTTCCCATTGAGTCGTCAATGAACGGTCTGCCAGGCGTTCGGCAGATAAAAAGTACCTCTGCTTTCGGAATGGCAGTCATATACGTTTACTTTCAAGATGACGTGGATATCTATTTTGCACGCCAAATCGTATCGGAAAGGCTCAATGAGGCATTGGCTCAACTTCCCGAAATGCATGAGCCGCCTGCATTAGGTCCAATCTCTACGGGTTTGGGACAAATATTTATCTATTACTTAACTTTGAATCGGGATGTTAATACGAGCGGAAAAGATCCGTCAACATATCTTCGTGAGGTAAATGACTGGGTGGTTAAGTATCAACTGCAGACCGTCCCTGGTGTGACGGATATCCTGTCGATAGGGGGGCATGTTCTCCAGTATCAAATCCGGATTAATCCCTATGCTCTAAACAAATATAAAGTAGGACTGGAAGAAGTTGTCGAAGCCGTTAGGGAAAACAACAGAAATGCCGGCGGACAATTTATGCTTATAGGCAGCGAAGAATACCTTGTCAGGGGTATTGGCCTGTTGCAGGACCTGGAAGATATAAGTAATATCCACGTTAAGGTAATTGAAGGGTTCCCGATCAAGATTGGCGATTTGGCCGAGGTAAGTTACGGCAAGGAAATACGCCGCGGAGTGGTCTCTCGAAACGGCAGCGAAGAAGTGGTTTCCGGCATTGTGCTTCAGCTTTACGGCCAGAATACCTCTAAGGTTATTGAACGTTTATACGACAAGATTCCAGAGGTGCAGTCCTCTCTGCCTAAAGGGGTGAGTTTAGTTCCTTATTACGAACAGGCCGAACTCGTCAGGCAGGCAACATGGACTGTCAAAAAGGCTCTGTTACAGGGGGCTGTGCTTGTTATAATTGTTTTATTTTGTTTTCTTGGAAACTTTCGCTCTGCTTTTATTGTGTCGCTTGCACTTCCACTGTGTGCACTCATATCAATAATCTTCATGCGTCTGATGGGTATCTCGGCAAATCTCATGTCTTTAGGCGGTATCGCAATTGGTATCGGCATGCTTGGTGACGGTGCTATTGTAATGGTGGAGAATATTTACCGTCATTTGAATGCCAATATTGATAATACGTTGCGAAAGAAAACCGATATTATTTTTGAATCCGCCAAAGAGGTCAGCAGGCCGATTATCTTTTCCATTATTATTATAATCACGGTTTTTCTTCCGATTTTCAGCCTTGAAGGTGTTGAAGGCAAAATGTTTTCTCCTATGGCCTTTACGCTTTGTTTTGCTTTATTCGGCTCTTTGATAGTTGCAGTTACAGCAGCCCCTGCTTTGTGCACTTATCTGCTTAAAGCAGGCAGGTATAAGGAATTCATAGTAGTGACCAAATTGAAAAGGATTTATAAACCATTGCTTCTATGGTCGATTGGTAACAGAAAAAAGGTTCTATCGGGTGTCCTTATTGCTTTTGTTTGCAGCATTTCACTTGTGCCTTTACTTGGTACCGAATTTATCCCTACGCTCGAAGAAGGCTCAATACTGATTGGTGTTACCATGACACCTTCAATTTCGCTTAAAAAAGGCACTGAAGTTATTCAAGTTCTCGAAAGAAAAATCATTGCTTTCGAAGAGGTCGAGGAGGTAGTTTCCCGCATAGGAAGGCCCGAAGCCGGCAGCCATCCGCATCCGGTCAATTATGCTGAAATCCACATAGAGTTGAAAGAGCGTGATAGCTGGCGGACTTACAAAAACAAGAAAGCCTTGATTGAAGCCCTGAACAAAACACTGTCGAACTATCCCGGCGTTCAATTGAATTTCACACAGCCGATACAGAATGCCTTTGACGAACTGCTCAGCGGTATCAAGGCACAGGTTGCGGTAAAACTTTTCGGCGAAGACCTGGATGTACTTAAGTCCACAGCCCAGGAGATATATAATTCTATCGATAATATTCCGGGCCTGGTGGACCTTGCCGTAGAGCAAAGTTATGGTCAGCCGCAAATCCAAATCATAGCAGACCGTCAGGCATGTTCTCGATATGGAATAAACGTCAGCGAAATCCTGAAACTTGTGGAACTGGCTATCGGGGGTGAGGTAATAGATAACATATATCTAAATATCCGCCGTTTTGGAATTCATGTTCGGTATCAGGAATCCTACAGGTCTGACCCCAAGGTCATAGAGGACTTGCTGGTTACTGCTGAAAATGGAACTCTAATCCCGCTTAAACAAGTAGCTCAGATTAAAGAAGTAATCGGGCCTATCCAGATAAATCGTGAGGATAATCAGAGACGCTGGGTTATTCAGGGCAACGTGCGTGGAAGGGATTTGGGAAGCGTTATCGCGGACATAAAGAAACGTATTGCCGGCAACATCAAACTGCCTCCCGGATACTATGTTGAATACGGAGGACAGTTTGAAAACCAGCAAAGGGCTATGACCAGACTTACGATTATTGTCCCGATAGTCATCACTTTGGTGTTCCTGATACTGTGTCTTACGTTTGGCTCTGTAGGGGAAGCACTGCTTATAATAATAAATGTTCCGTTGGCTTCAATTGGTGGAATACTTGGACTCTTCCTGGTTGGAGAGTATTTATCAGTACCTGCAGCCGTGGGATTTATTGCACTGTTTGGTATCGCGGTGCAAAATGGTGTGGTCCTTGTAAGCTGTATCAATCAATTGCATACACATGGCATGGAGATAAAAGAGGCCGTAATCAAAGGCTCACTTCAGCGCCTTCGCCCTGTACTGATGACGGCAACAACTACTGTTCTGGGTCTGTTACCTCTGTTGTTGTCAAAGGGCATCGGTTCCGAGGTTCAACGGCCATTGGCGGCAGTGGTGGTATTTGGCCTAACGTCCGCAACTGTGTTTACACTTTTTGTAATACCGGCTTTTTACCAGTGGTTTGCAATCAAAATAAATGACTAAACAGACAACAACTTAAAAGACTATTTTCACGTTGGGTACATTGTTCAATCCGCCTTTGGCGGACCCGTAAATGAACCATAGGTTTTCAGGAGATTGTATTATGAAAAAGAAAGTTTTCAGTTTAGTAGTTGCAATGGTCCTTGGCATGCTGAATGTCCTTATTTCAGGCTGTGCCGCGAATCGAGTTGATCTTGTAGATAACGGCGTGCTCAGATTAGAGCAACGTAATATGGGTAAGGTCTATATTGCCTGGAGTGGTGCTTACGAGCAAGACGATGGTTTTGTAATAACCGGAGTTTTGAGGCGGCGTGACCATGTCGGCATGCCTATCAGGACACATGTAGATGTTACGGTATTATCTCCGGACGGGACAATTTTGGATGAAGCCCGTTCATCAGACGTTTACGTAGCCAGGCACATTACAGGTAGAAGCTACCTAAGCTTCGAACGTTTTAAGGTACGTTTCACAAATATACCTGCTATGGGGTCATCGGTACGTGTGGTCAGTCATAGCGGCCGACATAATGAGACAACAAATTTTTAATTCAAATATCAATCAAAATAAGTGATTGAACAGAGAACGGTAAGTGCGGGAAATTCTTGACAGCGAGCATGAGAATTATTTATAATTCATTACATTATGGACCGAATCGAACAACTCGCAAAAGAACATAGCAATGTTACCCGTCGTTACTTCCTTCAGCTCGGTACTGCGGGAGTAGCTGCTCTGAGTATTTCAAAGCTCTGTGCTCAGGAGCATGAGGGCCAAATTGATCCTTTGCTTGCTGAGGCGGTTTCAAAACTGGAGTATCTCACTCAAGACAAGGATTTTCGCACTTACGGTCGAGGCAAACCGCCGCCGCATAAGCTGCCACCTGACAAACTTCGCGAAGTAGGACTGGCGCGTGAAACGTGGGAGCTTGAGGTTGTTGCCGATCCCGAAAGTAACGCTGAAGTTGAACGACCCCTTTCCCTGGCTTCCGGTACGGCTATGAATTTCGATGGGCTAATGAAGCTTGCTGAGACAAAAGCCGTGCGTTTTATGAACGTGATGACCTGCACAAACGGCCGTTTTCCATGTGGAATGGGATTATGGGAGGGCGTACCTCTAAGGGATGTGGTATGGTTAGCCCGTCCGACCAGTAACGTTCGGCGTGTCTTTTACTATGGTTACCACAACGACGACCCTGAACAGAGATTCCAGAGTTCCCTGCCGATTGGCCGTGTTCTGGAAGACCCGCCGGGTGAACACCCTGTAATGCTGTGCTATAAACTCAATGATAAATGGCTTACGCCCACCCGAGGCGGCCCGGTTCGTATGATGGTCCCGGGCGAATACGGCAATAGGAGTGTAAAGTGGCTCCAGCGCATTATATTAACGAATAATTTCCAGGCCAACGATACCTACGCAGGTTGGAACAACGACACCGTAAGTCATTTAAAAACTTGTGCTCGCTTTATACATACGCCAAAGAAGTTCAAAGTGAATCAGGCGGCACCGATAACAGGAGTTGCACAAGTGGGTATGTCCGGTCTGAGCAAAGTTCAGTATTGGCTTGCTCCGCAGGATAAACCTCTTCCAAAGGATGACCCTTATTTTACCAGGGCCGAGTGGAAAGACGCGGATATCCTGCCTCCTCCTAAAAATTGGGGAGGAGGACTTCCCGATGGTGAGCTGCCGCCAATTCCGCGACAGTTCGACTCTGGCAGTGGTAAGCCGCACCATTGGCCGATCCCCAATACTCTCGTTCATTGGGCAGCACTGCTTAAGGCTGAAAAGCCGGGGCAATACGACCTTCGCTGCCGGACAATCGATGCCAACGGTATTGCCCAGCCTATGCCCCGACCATTCCCAAAATCGGGCAATAACACTATCCAGCGAGTGAAAATTACCGTTGATAAGTGAATTCAGCTATCCCCGACTATGTTTTTCTCCGCACAGAGAGCCGCTTCGAATAGCAATCCCAGAAGTGTTAAAAGCAAAGATATTTCTTGAAAGACAGGAAAATAATGATAAAATAATTAGCTCGGAACCTTAATACGAGGAGCCATTACAGGCAAGTATATTATGAGCAGGAAGAATGATACCGTTTGAAGAAGCTCTCAGAACTGTTTTGGATTCAGCTCATAGCCTCGGTAGCGAGCATGTCGATATCACCCTTTCAATAAACCGGATATTAGCTGAAGATGTCAAATCAGATATGGACATGCCGCCATTCAACAAATCTGCAATGGACGGTTATACCTGCCGAAGGGCTGATTTGGCCAATGAACTTGAAGTGGTTGAAACCATTCCTGCGGGATATACACCCACGAAATCTATCGAACCGAATCAGTGCGCCAAAATCATGACAGGTGCCGCAGTGCCGCAAGGTGCCGATTGCGTCGTTATGGTCGAGTTTACCGAAAATCCCACAGACAGTACCGTTCGCTTTGTCGGCGAAAATACAGATGACCACATTTGTCTAAAGGGTGAAGACATAAAAACCGGCGAGGTTGTTCTCCCTAAAGGTATGTGCATTGGGCCGCAGCATATTGCGGTTCTTGCTTCGGTTGGATGTGCACAGCCGGTGGTTTCGAAAAGGCCAAGGGTCGGGATTCTCGCAACGGGCGATGAATTGGTTCAGCCGGCGTCCAGACCGGGGCCGTCACAAATAAGAAACAGCAACGGCTTCCAGCTTGTAGCGCAGGTTGAAAGCATGGGCGCAGTTGCGAGAAAGTACGGCATTGCCAAAGATACAGACAAGGCCATTAAC
>JABMRO010000626.1 GCA_013202635.1 Planctomycetota bacterium | reverse complement strand
GGTATCAAAAGCGTTGCAACAAGAGCCGCGCCTTTTGTCGGCAAGGTGTACAATCTAAAGGTTACAGGAGTAGACCGGTATTTAGTAAGCGAAGATGGGGTAATTGTACGTGACTATTGAGACTCAGGACTATCCAAGGCTTTGGTGGGAATCTTTTAAATGATTAATGATTATTTGAGATTGCCCCGCTTCGCTCGGGATACCAAAAGGCAGTTTTGAAACCGCTTCCTGGCCCTTTAAGCTGTTAATTTGGCTGGAGCATTTGTTCTGTTACTTTTTCGGCCTGGATCCAGTCGGAGTGGCCGTCCGTAATTTAGTTTTGAGTTTTTAGTGTTGAGTTTTGAGTTAGGGTTGAGATTGCCGCTGCCCCTTGTTTTCATACGAAGGTTCTTTGATGCGTCAATTTGGCTGGAGCATTTCAAGATGAGGGCGGTTCGCGAACCGCCCCTACGTTGGGGGATGGCTTTTCGATTGACCCCTAAGGGGTGAATTATTGGGGATTTCTGCGTCCTTGACGTAGTTTTGGGTATGCCTGAGGCGATTTTGACCTTCCGCCAACACCGTGGAAAATTTCGCACGTTCTCGTAACAAAAGCAATTTTTTAGAGGCACCCTTTAATTGTTGGCAATAAATTCTTGACAATGGGAAGCTAAAGGCATAGAGTAACTCTCTCGTTTATCCCCAAAGTCGTGATTGGTGGGGAATTAAATCAGGAAAAACCTTATTTAGAATATTTAGAAGGAGATTTTGAAATGTCAACAAAGGTGGCAATTAACGGGTTCGGCCGGATCGGCAGGGCCGTAGCAAGAATTATTTTCCAAAGACAGGGCGATTTGGAATTGGTCGCTATCAATGACCTCTCGGACGCCAAGAGCCTTGCGCATCTGTTCAAATATGATACCGTAATGGGCAAATGGAACGGCACAGTCAAAGCTGGGGACGGCGAATTAATAATTAACGGCAAATCCGTCAAGGTTTTGGCCGTCAGGAATCCCGCCGAGCTGCCCTGGAAGGATATGGGGGTAAAGATTGTTCTGGAATCGACTGGCATCTTCCGCTTAGCCGAATCGCCCAAGGGCGGTTACGCCGACCATATCAAGGCCGGAGCCGAAAAGGTGCTGCTAAGCGTCCCGGCTAAGGATAATATCGATGCAACTATCGTCCTGGGCGTCAACGACGACCAGCTAACCAGTGATGTTAAGTGTGTATCGAACGCAAGCTGTACGACCAACTGCCTTGCACCTCTGGCCAAGACCCTCAATGATACATTTGGTATCGAGCAGGGGGTTATGACTACCATTCACGCTTATACAAACGACCAGAATGTGGCTGATATGATACATTCCGACCTGCGTCGTGCTCGTGCCGCGGCCGCAAACATGATTCCAACAAGCACAGGCGCCGCAAAAGCCATCGGAAAAGTGGTTCCAGCACTGGAAGGCAAACTCGACGGAATGGCTGTCAGAGTGCCTATTCCTGTCGGAAGTATCGTTGACCTTGTGGTTAACGTCAAAAAAGACGTTACCGTCGATAGTGTAAACGCCGCAATGAAAGCCTCAGCAGAAGGCCCGATGAAAGGCATACTGGTTTATTGTGACGAGCCCATAGTCAGCAGCGACATCGTTAACGACCCGGCTTCGAGCATCTTCGATTCTCTGTGCACCATGGTCATCGGCAGGACAGTTAAGGTCGTTAGCTGGTACGACAACGAGTGGGGTTACTCAAACCGCAGCGTCGATATTATGGAAAAAATGGCAAAGATGTAGAACATTGAATTCGCCGTAAGTGTTCCTTTGGTGGCAAACAGGAAACTTTTGATTACGAATCGATAACTCCGCATAAGACGCGGAGCTGAATTTGGATAACCGCTTGTATGGGAATGACATAAAATGCAGGTAAAGGAAATGGCTAAGAAAACTGTTGCTGATATCGATGTCAAGGGCAAAAAGGTCCTGATGCGGTGCGATTTTAATGTTCCGCTGGATGAGGACTGCAATATTACCAGCGATGACCGAATCGTAAAGGCACTGCCTACAATAAAGAAAATCCTGGACGGCGGCGGTGCGCTGATCCTTATGAGCCACCTCGGCAGACCCAGGGGGCAAAGAGATGAAAAATTGTCTCTGGCGCCTGTGGCCAAAAGACTCTCGGAACTCTTGCAGCAGGAAGTTATATTTACTGAAGACTGCATCGGACCCGAGACAAAGGCACAGGCCGGCGCGCTGACCGACGGCGACTGTATGCTGCTCGAGAACCTGCGCTTCCACAAAGAAGAAACGATAAAAGATAAAGCGGCAAAAGAAGACGCGCAACTGCGCCAGGCCAAAGACGATTTCGCCAGGCAGCTTGCCGATTTGGCGGATGTCTATGTCGATGATGCCTTCGGAACCACACACAGGGATAACGCTTCGATGTACACAGTGCCCGTTCTGATGGAAGGCAAGCCGCGAGTCATCGGTTTCCTCATCGAAAAAGAATTACAATTCCTGGGCGAAACACTTAGTAACCCCGAAAGGCCCTTCGTCGCGATATTGGGCGGAGCCAAGGTTTCAGACAAGATAGGTGTCATCGAAAACCTGATAGACAAGGTCGATCGCATTATTATTGGCGGGGCTATGGCATATACCTTCCTCAAAGGCAGGGGCAAGAGCATCGGCAAAAGCCTCTGCGAGAACGACTTCATTGACAAAGGCCAAAAACTGCTTTACCAGGCCGCCGAGGCGGACTGTGAAGTAATCTTGCCAGCGGATCACGATGTAGTACGTAAGCTCAAGGCCGGTGCGCCACACCGAACCGCCGTCGGTGACATTGACCCGGGCTATCTGGCCGTGGACATAGGGCCGATTGCCATCAAGTCGTTTTCAAGGAAAATTGCCGATGCCAAAACCATCGTCTGGAACGGGCCGATGGGTGTATTTGAAATACCACCCTTCGACAGGGGAACTAAAGCCATATCCCTGGCGGTTGCCGAGGCCACAGACAAGGGTGCGCGCAGTATAATCGGAGGAGGCGACAGCGCGGCGGCAGTGAAAAAACTCGGTCTGGAAAATAGAGTGAGCCATATTTCCACCGGCGGAGGCGCTTCGCTTGAATTTATGGAAGGTAAAAAGTTCAAGTGCCTTGAAATCCTTGATGATAAATAGAACTCATCGTTCATGGTAACCAGCGAAGATGCGACTACCCAAAGCGGGAACAATTGAGATTGTGCCGTCGATACTCAGCGCCGACTTTGCCAGATTAGCTGATGAGATAGCTGTGGTTGAGTCTGCCGGTGTGAGTATGGTGCATCTTGATGTGATGGACGGCCACTTTGTCCCGAATATTACTTTCGGCCCGCCCGTGATTGCCAAACTTCGCAAGTGCAGCAGCCTTGTTTTCGATGCCCATTTGATGATAGCTGAGCCGGGTAAATATGCCGAGCGCTTTGCCGAAGCAGGCGCCGACCATATAACCTTTCACATCGAAGTAGCGGATGAGCCCCAAAGACTTATTGACAAATTACACCAGTTAGGCTGCAGTGCCGGGATATGCCTGAATCCGGAGACCCCGGTTGAAGCAATAGAAGGTGTCGGGCCTCTTTGCGATATGGTGCTGGTTATGACGGTACGGCCGGGTTTCGGAGGACAGGAATTTATGACGCAGGCGGCGAAAAAAATAAGCAGAATCAGAGACATTGTCGGCCCTGATATCCGCATAGAAGTTGATGGCGGGATAGACTCGCAAACCACCCCGATAGTGGTTTCATATGGCGCTGATACCCTCGTAGCCGGCAATGCAATATTCGCAAAAACCGACCGTATCGCTGCAATAAACGCCATTCGGGAGGTGGCCAGGTAATTTTTTATAGCCATTTCTGTTCATTTCTGGTAGAATCTCCCGATTGTTGTTTTATTTTGATGATGAAAAGCGCCGCGCGATACGCGGAACTGAATAATGGTTGTTATGGGAAAACAAGTAAAATCCAAATGGAATGGTTTCTCGTTGAAGCCGCGAAAAGAGATGCCCGAAGGGCTGTGGGTGCGCTGTCCGGGCTGTGAGCACATGCTCTATAAAAGCGCCGTCGAAAATAACCTTAACGTTTGCCCGGAATGCAATCACCACTTTCGCATTGAGGCGACCACTCGAATTAAGTATCTTGCCGATGAAGATTCTTTTCAGGAAATTCTCGCCGATTTAACGACCGAGGACCCCCTGGCCTTTAAGTTCAGGGGAACAACTTATAAAAAGCGGCTTAAAGAAGACACAAAAAAATCCGGCGCAAAGGAAGCTATCTTAGTCGGCAAGGCCTTTATCAAAGGCAGAGGCGTTATATTAGCGGTTATGGAGCCGAATTTCCTGATGGGCTCTATGGGATTTGTAGTCGGTGAGAAACTCTGTGCCGCGGTTGATATGGCGATGGAAGAAAAACTGCCCCTGGTAGCGGTTTGCTGCTCCGGCGGGGCAAGGATGCACGAGGGAGTAGTCTCATTAGGGCAGATGGCCAAGACCTCCGCCACCCTGGCAAAATTCGGCGAGGTCGGCGGACTTTATATCTGCGTCCTGACCGACCCGACGACCGGCGGAGTCACGGCGAGCTTTGCCATGTTAGGCGATTGTTTAATAGCTGAGCCGGGGGCGCTTATCGGGTTCGCAGGACCACGCACGATTGCCGAAACAATAAAAGTCGAGTTGCCCGAAGGTTTCCAGACCTCAGAGTTTATGTTAGAGCATGGCTTCGTGGATATGATTGTCCACCGAAAAGACCTTAGAAGTGAAATCGCACGCCTTATCGACTATTGCCATAGATGAAATTCCTCGCGCTGAGTCTTAACAAGCTAAGGCAAAGTGTTATGAAAAGATAACGCTCGGAAAGGAAATGGTTCTGTTATGACGGCGTTGGGTCTTTTATTACTTGCCTTGGGAGGTTTTGCGGCGGGGAGCTTTTACATACCCTTCAAAAAGGTCCGGAACTGGGCGTGGGAGAGTTACTGGCTTGTAAACGGTGTTTTTTCCTGGATTATTATGCCCTGGCTCATCGCGATTCTGACCGTGCCGGCCCTGATACATGTTCTCCGTGAAGCCCCCCCGAGCAGCATTTTCTTCAGTTTTTTGTTCGGTTTATTGTGGGGCATCGGGGGCCTGACATTCGGTCTGTCGATGCGTTATCTCGGAATGTCACTTGGTTACGCTATTGCTCTTGGCTTTTGCGCGGCGTTTGGAACGATTATCCCACCGATATATAAGGGTGCTTTCGGCGATTTAATCAGCCGGGTATCAGGCCTGACCACACTTGCCGGCGTATTTGTCTGCCTCGTAGGTATAGCGATTTGCGGCTGGGCGGGTATGTCCAAAGAGAAAGAACTGTCGGACGAAAAAAAGAAAGAGACGATTAAAGAATTCAACTTCGTCAAAGGGCTTTTAGTGGCAATATTTGCCGGCGTAATGAGTGCGTGTATGGCATTCGGATTCGCCGCCGGAGAACCAATTGCAAAACTTGCGGTAGAACGGGGAGCACCGTCTTTGTGGCAGAATAATCCTGTCCTTATCGTTATCTTTGCAGGTGGATTCACAACGAATTTTATATGGTGCGTATTTTTGAATATAAAAAATCGCACGGCGAAGAATTACCTCGACAGCCGCACACCACTCATCACCAATTATATCTTTTCGGCACTGGCAGGTATTACCTGGTACCTTCAGTTTATGTTCTATGGAATGGGTAATACAAAAATGGGTAAATATAATTTTGCAAGCTGGAGCGTGCTTATGGCTCTAATCATCGTCTTCAGCAATATATGGGGACTGATTTTCCGGGAATGGAAAGGAACCAGTCGCCGCACGCATGGGATTATTTTCGCCGGGATACTTGTGCTCATACTATCGATATTTATCGTTGGGTTGGGGAACTACCTTGCGCCGGTCGAAGAGTAAGATTCGAAATTTGATAAGGATTCAAAAGGCCGATACCGGGTAAGTGTTTTGGGAGAGTAAAGACAATGGCAAAAAATGAGACAATGACTTCAAGGCAGCGCGTTTTGAAAGCTCTCAATCACGATATCCCCGACAGGGTCCCGATTGACCTCGGAGGATTTCAAACGGGAATACATAAAAGAGCCTATGGACAATTGCTTTCACATCTGGGTCTGAGAGAAGAAATAACAATTCTCGACCCTGTCCAGCAGCTCGCCAAACCGAGCGAAGAAGTTTTAGAGCGTTTCAGGGTGGATATCCGCTATATATGCGCACACGGCCCGGACGATTTCAAAGGCGGAATCGAACAGAATACCCGCGACGGTAAACTCTGGCACGACCTGAAAGATGAATTCGGCGTGGTGTGGTCTATGCCGGATGAGCAGCAGCTTTATATGGACATCTCGCATCACCCGCTTGCCGATGCGAGCTGTAAAGATATCGAAGATTATCCTTTCCCCGACGGCAGCGACCCAAGCCGCTTCACGGGAGTTCGCCAGGCGGCACTTGAGATGCAGCGTGACACTCCATACGCCATATCAACCGGCATTGGCGGTGTGGTCTATGAATACTGCTGGTATATGCGAGGGCTCGAAAGATGGCTCATCGATACGATAGAGAATCCGGCCTTTTGCGAGGCGCTGCTCGATAAAACACTCAAATTCTGGATGGACTATCATACCGGCTTTATGGCCGAAGTGGGTGACATCGTCGATGTAGTAATGATAGGCGACGACCTGGCGGGCCAGAGCGGGCCGCTGTTTTCTCCGGATTTTTACCGCAAAATAGTCAAATCCAGACAGAAAAAACTCGTCCAGCATATCAAATCGCTGACAAAAGCCAAAATCTGGTATCACACGTGCGGGGCCTGTTTCGAGTACATCCCGGAGCTTATCGACAATGGTATCGATATTCTCAATCCCGTCCAGATCGGCCTGGTAAATATGGAACCACAAAAACTCAAAAATATGTTCGGAAACCAAATATCCCTTTGGGGCGGGGGTATAGACGCCCAGCACGTTCTTGCCTTTGCCGGGCCGGACCAAATCAGGGAGCACGTGCGGAAAAACCTGGAAATCTTTAAGCAAGGGGGCGGCTATGTGTTCAACAGCGTACATAACATCCAGCTTGGCGTGCCGCCTGAAAACATCGTTGCTCTATTTGATGCGGCATACGATTTCGGCTTTTATGATTGAATTCTTGGAGCCTCGACAAGATAAGTACTCATACCCGACAATCTATCGGGAGCACTGCAAAGCAGAACTGCATGCATTGTAGTTTTGTGCTGGAAACAGCCAGCAAATACTCATAGGCTTCTGATGTTGTATCTCATTAGCATTTACGCCGAGTTTGTTTGCAACCTCCAGATTTGTCTCCATTACAGCAGGGTTTTCCATGAACACCCTGGGGATATTTACTTTCAAGATATTTTGTGAAACCCTGAATAAATTCTTCCTTAAATTTGTTCTTGAAACCAGGACCTTTCTTTTCCAGTAGGAGGTATTCCTTCGGGATACGGAACGCTTCTCTACCGAAGTACCAGTAGTGTTTTGATATAAGAGCGCAAGTGTCAATCCGGTGAGATTGATTACAACAGTTGCCTAAACGGCCCTTGAATCGCTTATCTTTGTAGTATTTTTCGAGAGTGAGACTTTCCTCCACTCTCATCGCGTAAATAAGGGTTCCATGCCCTGAACTTTTCCTCTTGTCTGCACCTCCGGTGCCGACTATCCAATCACCTTCTTCTGCCAATTCGACAACGTTACGCCACCGACCGCCCTCACACCTGCACTTGCAATTTGCCAAGGTGCAATATCCACCTGTGGGATTTGGAGCGAAGCCTTTGTCCTCAGCTACGACGTAAGAAAATAACCTTGCCATAATGGTTCTCCTTAATTTTATCTATATTTCATATCTCGCAATAAACTTATATTATTTCCATTCGGTGTTATTATGCGACAAGATGAGGCATATCCTTGTGAATAATCAAAAAATCGCCCTTTTGCTTCCGACGAAATGGCCTTATAATTCCGGGAAAACAGAGTTTAGTGTAAAGCGTAGTGCGTATAGAAAAGAGATTCTTTGTTGTTCGGCTATGCTCAGGGTAAAGTATCATGCCTTACCACGACCGTTTATTCTTCGTGCGGTTTTTCCGGTAAGTGCTTCTCCAGGAACGAAAGCAATCTGGGTATCTCGATCTCGGCAGCCTTCCATATCTCTCGCAAATCCACTCCACGATAGCGATGTATGAGCTTATCTCGCATACGTGCCATAGCCGACCATGGAATCGATGGATTTTTCTTCTTGAAATCGTCGGAAATTAATTTTGCCACCTCGCCAATGAGAAGGAACTGGTGTATTATCGCCGACTGTGTTTTGGCATCTGTTCGAAACCGCTCAAAGGTTAGCTCGCCTTTGAATTGCACAATCTGGCTTGTCGCCCGAAACATATCCAGCAGGAGTGATGCGTCACGCTGCATAAATTTGCCTCGCGGACTTCAGTATTTCACGTCGGGAAATCGGGTTTGGATTTTCTTCTACGGCCCGCAGGCTTATAAGATCAACATCACGACCGAAAAGACCCGATAGCTCTTCTTCCATCGTAAAATGGTCAAACATGGTCCAGTCAGCATCTTGACAAAAGGTTACCAGCAAGTCTATATCACTGGCAGGTCGAAGCTCTCCTTTGGCTGCGGAGCCAAAAATTGCAAGTTTTTTTATCTTCCATCGCCGGCAAAAGTCCGCTATCTTCTCCGCTCCAATTCCTAAGTTCATTGACGTCATTCATTACCTCCCAGAAAAATAGAGCTTATATAACTGTAACGAATCATTTTTTGTTTATCATTGTATTATATAAATTCAGAGCCTGCTTGACAATAGAAGATTGCGAGTAAAAAGCATCTTATGAAATTATTCGCTCAATGGAGATTGGATTGGCGTTTCCACGGGAATGACAATGTGAATAATCGCAAAATCTTCTCTTTCACTTCTGACGAAATACACTTATAATTTTGGATTGAAATCTGTTTTGGAGTAGGTCATGGGATATTTTCGGAAAAATATTGAAAAGGTAAAAGGTTACGAGCCGGGTTTTCAGCCGAAGGATACCGACGTGGTAAAGCTGAATACCAATGAGAGTCCGTATCCGCCTTCACCTGCGGTATTAAAAGTGCTGACTGAAATCAGTCCGGAAAAGCTCCGCCGATATCCGGACCCGATTGGAAACGAATTCCGCAGGGCGGCCGCCGAAATCAACAACGTGTGCCCTGAGAATATTATGTGCTGCAATGGCGGTGATGATTTGCTGACTATGGCTTTTCGTGCCTTCTGTGATAAAAACCGGCCCGTCGCTTATCCTGTCCCGACATATTCGCTATATCCCGTATTAGCAAAATTGCAAAATTGCAATACAATCGAAGTCCCCTTTGACGATGAATTTAATCTGCCGGCAAAACTGGCCGGCACCAACGCGGCTTTGACCATTGTCTGCAATCCGAATGCACCGAGCGGCAGCTTTATAAGTATTGATGAGCTGGCTTCGCTGGCCGATGAACTCTCGGGTGTATTACTGATTGACGAGGCCTATGTGGATTTTGCCGAGGCCAATTGCACAGACCTTGTTAAAGAATTCGATAATGTCATTATTCTTCGCTCGTTGAGCAAAGGATACGGCCTTGCGGGCATACGCTTCGGATACGCCATCGCCCAGTCCGACTTAATAGCGGGCCTGATGAAGGTCAAAGACTCCTATAATGTTGACGCCGTTGCCGCCGCTGTCGCTACCGCCGCCATAAAAGACCAAAAGTATTTCACCGAAACGACCGAAAAAGTAAAGAAGGCCCGTGGCTTACTTAGCGAACAACTGCGCGATTTAGGATTTGAAGTGCCGAAAAGCTGTGCCAACTTTGTCCTTGCCAGGTGCAAAAATCGTAAAGCAGATGTGATTTTTGATAAACTCGTAGAACGCAGGATTTATGTCAGATACTTCAACCTGCCCGGCCTTGACGATAAGTTGAGAATAACCGTAGGCACAGATGAACAAAATAATAAACTTATTTCGGACTTGAAAGAAATCCTGTCACAAGATACTGCTCCGTCAGCATAAGACGAGTGGCAGCCTCGACTCGACTGAGCTCGCCGAAGTCAAGCGTAGCTTGGGGATGGCTTGTCTCGATACTCGTCGGGAATCGAAATAGCGCATAAAAAAGGATATTCCAATGGATAAGCGAACCGCTAAAGTTCACAGACAAACAAAAGAAACGGATGTTTCCGTCGAGCTTAATCTGGACGGAGCCGGAAAATACGAGATTGACAGCGGCATCGGCTTCTTGGACCACATGCTCACGCACCTGAGCAAGCACAGCAAAATCGACCTGGTTGTTAATGCAAAAGGTGACCTTCAAGTCGATGCTCACCATACGGTCGAAGACATAGCGATTTGCCTCGGAGAATGCTTATTGAAAGCCCTCGGTGATAAAAAAGGCATTGCCAGATACGGGCACAGTTCCCTGCCGATGGAAGATGCCCTGGCGAATGTATCTGTTGACCTCTCGGGCAGGGCGGCCTGTGTCTATAATGTCGAGTACCGAACAGGCAAAATCGGCGATTTCGACGTCGAGTGCCTGGAGGAAATGCTGCGGAGCTTTGCAAATAACGGCAGGTTCAACCTGCATATAAACGTTCCGTACGGCACAAACAGCCATCATATAGCCGAGGCGATTTTCAAGGGACTGGGTAAAGCGCTCGGTACTGCTGTCAGCATTCTCGGGGCGGATATCCCAAGCACAAAGGGGACGTTGTGATTGAACAACCAAAGAGTGAATATCGAACCGGGATAGGAACCGATATCCACAGGCTCGTCGAGGGCAGGAAGCTCATGCTCGGCGGAGTTTATCTGTCGTACCCGGCCGGGCTGGCCGGCCACAGCGATGGTGATGTGGCCTTACACGCCGTCATCGATGCTCTGCTTGGAGCAAGCGGGATGGGCGATATAGGAACGTTGTTTCCAAGCTCCGAGGCGCGATGGAAAGACGCTGACAGCAAGGGGCTTTTGTTTATTGTAAAGGAAAAGCTCGAAGAAAAAAAATGGGAAGTCGTTAATATTGACTTGATTATACACGCCGAAGCGCCGAGACTTGAGCAGGTCAAAGGGCAAATGAAAAGATGTATCGCAGGGCTTTTGGGTATCGATTTTACATCCGTGAACGTAAAGGCCAAAACTAACGAGGGACTCGGCGACATAGGCGCCGGAGTGGCGATGGCTGCTACGGCCACGGCTCTTTTGAGAAAAAGGAAAAGAAGAACATTATAAATAATTATTAACGGTATTTGCGCATGGCATTGAATCTTTATAACAGTCTGACAAGAAGGAAAGAACTATTCGAACCGCTGATAAAAAACAGGGTCGGTATATATGTCTGCGGGCCGACTGTATATGGTCATGCACACCTTGGGCATGCGAAAAGTTATGTGAGCTTCGATATACTTGTCAGGTATCTTCGTTACCTCAATTACGATGTTACCTATGTGCAGAATATAACAGACGTCGGCCATCTCACCGACGACGCCGATGAAGGTGAGGATAAAATTGCCAACGCGGCAAAAAAAGAGAAAAAGCATCCGATGGCGCTGGCCGAAAACTACACCCGCAGCTACTTCGAAGATATGGACAGGCTGAACTGCGCCCGGCCCGATATAAGCCCGAGAGCCAGTGGCCATATACTCGAACAAATAGGGATGGTAACGACGCTCCTTAAAAAAGGCTATGCCTATGAGGCCAACGGCTCGGTCTATTTCGATGTCTCAAAATTCCAGGACTACGGAAAACTTTCCGGCAGAAATGTCGAGGAGATGATAGCCGGTGCCCGCGTGGAGGTTTCACCGGATAAAAAGAATCCGGCCGATTTCGCGCTCTGGAAGAAAGCCGAGCGAAACCACATTATGCAATGGCCAAGTCCCTGGGGTATGGGTTACCCGGGCTGGCACCTGGAATGCTCGGTAATGAGTACGAAATATCTGGGCAAAACTATCGACATCCACGGCGGTGGACTGGAAAATCAATTCCCCCATCACGAGTGCGAAATCGCCCAGGCGGAAGCGGCCAACGGCGTGCAGTTCGTTCGATACTGGGTGCACCATAATATGGTTACCGTTGACGGGCAAAAAATGGGCAAGAGCCTGAATAATTTTATTACGCTAAAACAAGCCTTTTCAGGCGCCCACGAGAGATTGACACAAAGCTACCACCCCCTGGCGATACGCCAGTTACTTCTGAACAGCCATTACAGAAGCCCGCTGGATTTCTCAGACGCGGCTCTGTTCGCGGCTCAGTCCGGCTTCGCAAAAATAACCGAAACGGTTAAAGAAGTGAGAAAAAGATTGGAAATAGCTAAAAAAGGCCCTATAAACGAAAAGATTGCCGAGCAACTGACACAGCTAAGAGAAAAATTCGAAGCGGCAATGAATGACGACTTGAATACTTCTGTTGCCCTGTCGGTTATGTTCGAGCTTGTCCGCCTGGCCCAGAAACTGCTCGAAAGCAGCCGTACAACCAAAGAAACCCTTAATTTAATCGAGGTTCTGTTTGACCGGCTCGGAGGGGATTGCCTCGGTATTGTAAAAGAGGACTATCAGCAGGACGCCACCGCCGATGAAGAGCTGACGGACAAGCTGGTAAATATCCTGATTGAGCAGCGAAATGAAGCTCGCAGGAACAGGGACTTTGCACTGGCGGATGAACTCCGTACCAAACTGGATGACTTGGGCATTGTGCTGGAAGATAAGCCCGATATGACCACATGGAGGATGAAATGAGGATACTCGGTATCGACCCGGGTCTGCAGGTCTGTGGTTATGCCTGTTTGGAAATGGACGCCAATAAGGAAAAGCTGATTGAGGCAGGTGTCATCCGCATAGACAACCGCCGGGCTTTAGAGATAAAACTGAATAGAATCGCCGAAGACACACAGTCACTTCTCGAAAATTTCAAACCCGATGTCGTGGCCGTCGAAGAATTGTACTCACACTACGCCCACCCCAAAACTGCAATATTGATGGGACACGCAAGAGGTGTTATACTACAGCGGTGCGCACAGGCCGCAATTGAAGTAAGAAGCTTCAGCGCCACACGTATAAAAAAATCGATTACCGGTAACGGCAGGGCCTCGAAGGAACAAATACAAAGGACTATTCAAACGATTTTGTCCCTGCCGCAGATACCTGAGCCAAACGATGTGGCCGATGCCATAGCCGCGGCAATGTGCTGTGCAAACTCGATAAACAGTATTGTTATATAATAATAATTAAACAAGTAATCATTTGAATAATGATAGCCAACATTGAAGGAAAACTAATCAAGCTTGACAGCGACTGCTGCCTCGTGCAGGTCGGGGCGATTGGTTACGAAGTAATGCTGCCGAGCTATTGTGTAAATGCCCTCTCCGGCCAAATCGGCTCGGATATTACTCTCTGTACTATGGAATACTACGAGGGCACGCCCGGCGGGGGAAACCTGATACCGAGAATGGTCGGCTTCTTAAATTCCGGCGAGAGGGATTTCTTCACCAAATATACCAGCGTCAAGGGAATGGGCATAAAAAAAGGTCTGCGCTCCCTGAGCATCCCCATAGCCACCATCGCAGCCGCAATAGAGAACGCCGACGACAAGACACTCATCTCACTGCCTTCGATAGGCAAAAGGATGGCCCAGCAAATCATCGCCGAGCTAAAGGGCAAATTACAGACTTTCGCAGTCGGCGCCGAAGCAGCCGGACCATCGCAGGCCGGCTTCAGGCCGTTCCAGACCGAGGCACTCGAGATTCTTATAGCCTGGGGCGAAAAAAGAAACGAAGCAATGGAGCTGGTCGAATTAGCCTGCCGCAAACACCCCGACATAAATTCGGCTGAGGCACTTGTGCCTTTGGTGTACAGGGTAAAACAAGGCGTAGAAGTTTGAAAAAGGAAATAGGAAAACAAATGTTTCGAACATTTGAATTTTGAGATTGTTTCGAATTTTGAGATTTGATATTTGAATTTTTAGTTTTTTTATTATGGCAATAGGCAGAATCATAAGCGGCCAGTCTTTGAACGAGCAGGAGGAGACCTTTAACGTATCACTCCGGCCGAAGCTCCTGGACGAGTGTGTAGGCCAAAGCAGTGTAAAAGAAAAAGTCTCAATTGCGATAGAAGCCGCTAAGCAGAGGTCCGAACCCCTCGAGCATATCTTGTTTTACGGCCCGCCGGGTCTCGGCAAAACTACGCTCGCCCACGTCGTTGCGAACGAGATGGGTGCAAGGATACGCTGCTCATCAGGCCCGGCCCTTGCAAAGGCCGGTGACGTTATGGGGCTTTTGAGCAATATAAACACCGGTGAAGTGCTTTTCATTGATGAGGTCCATCGGCTGAGCACGCTGGTCGAAGAATTTATTTATCCCGCGATGGAAGATTTCAAAGTCGATTTCACCGTCGATAGCGGTCTGCACGCAAAGACGATAAATTTCCCGCTAAAGCGCTTTACTTTAATCGGAGCAACAACACGAGCGGGGTTATTAAGCGCTCCTCTCCGCAGCCGATTCGGAATGATGTATCATCTGGATTTCTACAGCACACCGGAGTTGACGGAAATTTTGGATAGATCGGCGCAATTATTAAGCCTGCAGTGCGAGGATGGAACGCTGAAATTGATTGCCGCCCGCTCACGCGGAACGCCGCGAGTGGCAAATCGATTGCTAAAACGAGTACGTGATTACGCCCAGGTAAAAGGCTCCGGAATCCTTAGCACCGGTATCGTCGAAAGTGCCTTGAAGATGGAGCAGATTGACACCCTGGGCCTCGATGAATTGGACAGGGCGTTTTTACGTGCGCTGGTTAACGTCTATGACGGCGGGCCGGCCGGCATCGAGGCCATAGCCGCCACCCTTGGCGAAGAAAGGGACACTCTGGAGGACGTCGTAGAGCCGTATCTTCTGCAAATCGGATTCCTGCGCCGAACCAAACGCGGAAGAGAAGTAACAAAACAGGCATGCGAACACCTCAGCTTAAAACCACACAAAAAGAAAGAAAGCTCCAGCCAGCCTGAACTCTTCAAGCAATAACATTAGGAGTTATAGTATGCCTGATACAAAATTCTTGGAAACTTATCCGCTATATAGAAAGTTTCGTGTTGATATAGGATACCGCCTTTTAAATAAAACTTTCCCAAAACCTCCAATTAGGATGCACTGCCACACTTGCAAATGCCTCCAGACATTCAACATGAATAACGAATATCATGAGAATTATTCTTATAACACCAGATGTTCGGGGAAAGTTATTCGTGTTGTATATTTATGTTCTGCTTGCAAGGCATATGAGCGTTTCTTTTTACTACAATTTGCAGATGACTACGTGATGAAAGTAGGCCAATTTCCTTCATGGGAAATCATGCCGGATAAAAACCTCTCAAAATTACTGGGGGAACATCAGGATTACTACAAAAAAGGATTAGTTTGCGAATCTCAAGGCTATGGCATAGGCGCATACGCCTATTATAGAAGAATTATTGAAGAAATAATTGACTCTCTTCTTGATTCTATAGCAGATCTTATCCCCGGTAGTGAAAAACAGAAATATCTTGAGGCTTTCGAAAAAACAAAGGGAACAATCGTAGCCCAAGAAAAAATCGAATTGGTTAAAGATTTGCTTCCAGAAATATTGAGACCTGATAATATGAATCCACTTAATCTTTTGCACTCTACGTTGAGTGAAGGACTCCACGCAAAAACAGATGAAGAATGTCTTGAGATCGCAGGATCAATAAGGGAAATTTTAGTATTTCTAGTGAATCAGATACTCTTGGCCAAAGAAAGTTCTAAAAAATTCACGACCCGCATGCGGAAACTATTAGAGAAAAAAGCTGGTAAAACAACTAAACCCAAAGGCACAGAAAAGACATGATAAATAATATCTGTAATGTGTAGCTTTTCAGGATGTGATTTGCCATTTTGGGTGCCTTTCAACTTTCGATTTTCGAGACCACCTTGGCAAACACACATCCTCCGAAGCAGTGCAGTTGTCGGCATCCGGCTCTGGCATTTGATGTCGGATTCTGTATAGTGAACGATTGACAGCCGTCCAAAGGATTCTATAATACGATTTAACCGGTATCTTACGCAATTATACAGGTATCAAATTATCATGATAACAAAAGAAGAAATCCTCGAATCACTTGCTAAAGACAGTTTAAGGTCACGAAGCTGGCTTTATTCGGATCGTATGCCAGAGGCGAACAGAGGCCGGACAGTGACGTGGATATCCTTGTTGAGGTCGACCCATCTATAGGTCTGGAGTTTGTAACTCTGGCGGACAGATTCGAGAAACTACTTGGGACATCTGTTGACCTGGTGTCGATACGAGCTGTTACTGCCAAAGCAGTCATTACCAAGGTTGTATAGTCATAAGTTGATTAATGCATGCAGAGAAAAATAGTCGTCTTGGTACGCTATGAAAAACGCTGATTTAGGTGCTTGACTGTGAAAGTTGGATTAATTTTATATTTTCAATTTTTTCATTGATTTTATCGACTTAGACGATATAAGGGTTTAAGAGAGAAGGTCGGTAATAAGATAATATGGTGATTTAATTATGGTATATAGAGACCCGGAAGTCTGTGATGTAGTTGGCAGCAACGGCAAAAGTTATATCACCTGCCCGCAAAAATATTTTTATCC
>JABMRO010000625.1 GCA_013202635.1 Planctomycetota bacterium | reverse complement strand
TGCCCTGCCTGTCCCGAGTTTATCGAGGGGGCCTGTCCTCCGTAGCCAAAGGCGAAGGAGGAAGCGTAGTCGAATGGGTTTTTTTCCCCTCACCCAATATGAAATTTTATCCGGCCTTCCGTGGACGGAATGAAATCTGAGATATGAAATACCCAATAATCAATAGTAAATCGTCAATAATCAATCGAAAGGGCTTGCGCTCTACTTCAGTAGAGAATGTTCGACAAATCAGCCCTTTTTATGCAAAACAAAGCCAATGTCAAGTAGGCCAAAATTAACCTAAGCTCTTTTGTGACAAGTAAATACGGGTAAATGGACAATTGGTGAATTCAGACAAACAAAGCCAAAACAAACCCAATTTCATCAAATTCTAAAAATGAACGCTTTTGCGTGGATAAGGAGCTTTACGATTGTTTTTTGTGATTTACTCGCGGAATTTACCACCCTATAAGGGTGCCAATTTCAATACTCTTGCTGGCTTATATGTTCTTTTATCCACTCTTTGGATATGCGGGGGTCGTTTGGCTCTATCTCGACTAATGTATACTCTTCTCTCGCCAAATCTTTCAAAAATTCCGGCGAGAATTTCGGCAGATATATAATTTCTTCTTTTTTCGCGGATTTGGCATCATGAAGACGGCTAAGTACATAAACTGATACTGCAAAACCGATTATGACAAACAAAGTAATAATATTTATCGTTCTCTTAAAGCGGCTGGCCATAAATGAAAATTACACCAATTTAAAGGAATATCAAGAGAATAATCTAAGAGCGTTTATAAAGTATGTTTACTTGCCTGATACCTTTAGCTATGCACTATAGACAGACAGAGGATTATTGTGGTTTGTCGTTTGAAGTTGCCGTTTCAAAATTAATCAGCTTCGTTTTACGCTTATCCTTTGGATTGGCCAGTGATATAGGCAGACTTAAAAAGCGATGCTGGGGATGGCTCCATGCGGCTGTTGCTACTGACATTTCCTTAAGGAGGTTATTGATTTGTCTTGTAGCATTATACCAGATTGAAAAAATACAGCAATTCTCTGTCGTTCCGCCACATTCGCAATGTTTTAACAAGCAATCGTCGAATAATCGGCCGCCTTCAATGGCTTCAAAAAGTTCGAGTAAGCTGATTTCCTCCGGCGGCCTGGCAAAAATATATCCCTTTTTCCTGCCTATAAGTGCCTTGACAAAGTTCGCTTTGACAAGCTGCTGAAATATCTTGGAAAGATATTCGGAAGGTATCCCCTCAGCTTTGGCGATAGTGGCCGTTGTTGCGGGCAACTGTGTGCTGTGCCTGACCATATACATTAATGCGTGCAAGGCATAAGCTGAAGATTTTTTAACTTTCATTTATTTGACTCCGAAATCATCCGTGATCAGAACTATAGCGAAATAAAAAATACTGTTCATTACCTTTGTCTGCAATCTGTGTTCCAAATATGGAGAAACAGTGCCCTCTAAAGGTGCTGAATAAACATAACTCCTTGTTTAACAACGTTATAAGGAGTTGAAAAAAAAAGATGCTTTCCGGTTACAGGTATGCCAATACACAGGTCAATTTGCAATGGATTCTCAGAAATGAGAATCCATTCGCAAAGATTCAAAAAAAGTAGAAGTTTTGAACATTAATCATCAGCTAAATCGGCACAGGTTATCCTGTCCGATTAAGAACAAGAATGCAGTGTAACTGCTAATTGTTGTCCCTCTTCTTTTTGTAAGCGGGGTCACATGAAATGTATTCAAATACTTACTAATTTTAAGGACTGCTGGAAAGCAATCTTTAATTGAGAATCGAATCGTAGATAATTGATTTTACTGCATTTTGCAGTTGGGATGAAAAGGGTATGTATTGGGACAAGGCAATTACGATTAATTCGTTTTTTGGTGATATCCAAAAGTGTGTACTTGCAGCTCCTCCCCAGCCGTATTCTCCTTGTGGGAATCTGCCGTCCCTTAGCCGCACGGAAAAACCCAATCCAAATCCTTCACCCTCACCTCTTTTAACGGAATCAGGAAGCTGGTTTGAGGTCATCATTTCTACTGTTTCAGAACGCAACAATCGCCTGCCATCCAGTTGCCCTTTATTAAGCAGCATTTGGGAGAATCGCAGATAATCCCGTGCCGTGGAAACCAAACCTCCCCCACCTGAAAACAAATTGGCTCGAATAAGATATCTACTCTCGGTAGGCTCATCGACAATTTTCAAGCCTCCATTCTGTTTTGGGCCATAACAGGCGGCGAAGCGATTTACTTTCTCGTTTGGCACGTAAAAAGCAGTGTCTTTCATATCCAGTGGCTCGAATATTTTTTGCCGGAAGAACTCATCCAGTGGTTGTCCTGATATTTTTTGGACCAGATAGCCGAGCACATCGGTCGATACACTGTAATGCCACTTTGTAGCCGGTTGATGGAGGAGGGGAATTTCACTCAGTTTGTTTATCATATCTTGAAGGGAACTCTTTCGTTTAAGGACGCTTCTGGCCATGTACATTTTGTCAACAGCAGTATTTCCAAAGTAACCATAAGTGAGGCCTGATGTGTGCCGTAATAAATCACGAATGCTCATCTGATGCACTTGATCATCGTGTTTACCGGATTCGGAATATACTTTCAGTCCTTTGAATTCCGGAATATGCTTTGATATTGGATCGTCTAACTTTAGCTTGCCCTGCTCATACAGCATCATTGCAGCTACACTCGTTATGGGTTTGCTCATAGAGTAAATACGAAAGATCGTATCGGGCTGCATGGGTTTCTTTGCTTTTTGGTCCATCATGCCGAAGGTTTCGAACAGAACGATTTTTCCTTTTCGGGCCACGATAATACTTGCCCCTGCTATTTTTTCATTGTCTATAAGAGCTTGCACGGAAGATTTTGTCCGGGACAGTTTCTCTGAGGACATCCTGACATCTTCCGGAGAAGTAATGGGCAGTTCCCTGGCGAAGCTAAGGTAAGAGAGAACCAGAGAAAGTACTATGACAATTCGTGTCTTACGGGTGATTTTCATGGGAAAGCTCCTATCGTATGTTAACTTTTTTAGTAAACTATTATGTCCTATTTTCTATATAGAGGATCAGTCAGGCACTCCTCCAGGCATACACGATCAGATCACTATCCACACAGACTCTTCCTTGAGGATAGCCAATGACTTCCTCAATACGAGTTCGTCGGTGAAATGGCCTCTGAGTAGTTGTCAGAATGAACAACAACTGTCAGTTTAGTTTATCATCTTTCCAGTATTTGGTACCAGCCACAGTCGCCTGCAAAGCCAGACCGGACTCTGTCATCGAAAATACTTCGATTCCGGAGATAATATCTCCTTCTCCGCTCAGCTCACCTCCTGATTTACCGGCTTTAGCCGCAGCGTCTGCGTGAGCGCCAAAATCCCAGCCGCTCTCCAAAAACTTATTGAGCGTGGCCTTGTCCTTGAAGACCATAACGACACGATAGTCCTTTGCGCCCAAACCAAGGCCGACACCGCCTAATGCCATCTTCATATAAGTACGTTTGCCCGTTGCATTATCGACAACCACGCCATAACCGCCTCCGGCACTCACGAGAATCAGATTGATGTTTGCATTGCTGAAGGTGCCGTAGCCGGCGGCCTTAGCAATCTTCCTTTTAGTCTCAGGGGCTTCTCTGTACAATCTTTCAAGGGTTTCCTTTTCCATGTCCATTACGACCTGCCACTTTTCAGCAATCGTCATATTCCCCCGAGGTCCACAACCTGCTATTATTACAATGATTGCCAAACTCACAATTATCTTTGGTAGTCCGTTCTGCATTTTTCTTCTCCTTATACTCAACAGTTTTAAAAAACCGGGCAACAGTCGCCCGATTTTCAGCACATTCACATTGTGCCTGCCGGATTTTGAAATGTCAACTGAGATTTCCCTATGATTTAAGCTTAAGTCGCATATATATTCTTTCTTCAGGAATGAACTTGATTATTTCTTTACTTTTCTTGGAGCAGTTTCCTTCTTAGATTTGCTGTCACCGTATCTTTTTTTCTTCAGCGCCGTATCTTTCTTTTTCTTTGCTTGTACCTTTTCTGTATCGCGTTTCAACTGCTTCCTGGATTTCTCCTTTTCAGCTTGTAGTTTTTGTTCCGCTTTTCGTTGTAATTTAGCTCTTTCTTTCTCTGATAGATTTCCGGATGGCCCTCTGCTTCCAGAGCCACTACCTTCAGGTCCAACCACAACCATCACGGCCTCTCCTGTTCTAATTGCCTTCCTTCCTGCTGTTCTTCTCATACGAGGGCTGCCGAACCGTTGCCCCGGGCCCTCAGAATTAGAACCACCCATTGGTGTAAACACTTTTTCACTGCCTTCCCACTCAATCTTGACTTCAGTTGGCCCCATAGCGGTAATTTTTGCGTCTCCGACCTTATTACCGATCTTGTACCACTTGTCTTTTATCAGCACCTCGTCACCCAATATACCAAGCACTTCTTTTACTGGATGCTGCTTAGGCGGAGGCGGCGCAAACAAATTGTTTTTCTTCAGGGCGTCAGCAAGCACTTTGTACCTGGTAAAATACTTGTCAGTATCGTTGGCATCCGCAATATTTTGTGCAACTGCAATCTTTAGTAAGTTTTCCGCTCTGGCTGAGGCCGTAAAAAAACCGGTTATCTTAACCATGATCAAAACTGCAAAAAACACAGAAAGCCCAAATAGAAAGACTAACACTAATTCATTTTTTTCTTTCAAATAATCAAGCTTCATAAACTACCTTTATCACTACCTGTAGGAAAAACAAGCGAACCGGATTAAGCTTTCAAATCACCTGAGCGCATTCGTCGGCGATATTGAAAAGTCACCGGCGTATATTCTCTTAAAAGACCTTTAGGTATTTACATTCCAAAGGCACAATCGGCCATACTTAATCCTGTTTCTTGGGTTTGAACAAACCCTTAACGCCTTCTATAAGTCCTTTGCCCGCGTCGGTGCCTTCTTCCAAAAGCTTTATACCTCCTTCTGCAGCGGCTTTTCCCAACTCCGCTGTTAATCCTAAAGTTGCGCTCATAGCGCCGGTTACACTCTCAGGCAAAAGCCCTGCACCCTGTTTTGCCACGCCCGTGGCAATAGCCAACAGAATTTTGCCGGTTAATTTAGCCACATCCAGCTTGTCATCGCTTCCCAAGTCGGTCATCACAATGGGATCCAGTTTCAGTGTAACGGTATCTTTTTTCCCTGGAACAGGTAAAAGCTTAGCTTGGACCACCACATTCGTAAGTTCCAATTTATCAATATGAAGCTTTTTACCCCCTTTCTTTGTTTCGTCTTCAGATTCTGCCTCTGATTTTGGTAATGCCTTGATAATATCCTGGAGATTGTTGCTTGTAACTCCTTTTTGTTCGAGTACAACATTTACACCATCAAACATTATCTCTTTTATATTGACGGTGTCTTTCAAAAGTGAGCCGGTACTAACTGCAATACGAGCATCATCTACTTCAAGCAGCCTATCATGCTTGTAGCCTGGCGGATTATCAATTACAAGGCCCTGGAAGCCGACTTTTCCTCCTAAAATTGAAAAGTCCACATCGTCGATAGTAACACCGACACTTAACGTTTTACTTGCTGCAGTTTCAATTCCTGTTTTCAAAAGGTTGTTGCCGAAAAAGTGAATCAAAACCACAATGCAAACAACCAAAGCTGCAATCACTAACAAAACAATGCGCAGGATTTTACGTACACTTTTCATTGTTCTATTCTCCTAAAAAACAATATTTCCGGTTTTATTCACCGGCCATCGCCTTGATAAACTCATCGCATCTGCGATGGAAGCTTCCATTTCCCTGACAAGTGTTGCAATATTACTTTCCTGATTATCATTCGATTAAAAGCTGTAACCTACGCCGAAAAGGTACTTAGTGTCGGTTTTATGAGAACCAATAGCAGGTGTAGCGTCATAATCAAAGATAACCTTGAAAGTCGTGAACATTGTGCTTGTAAAATAGGCGCGAATCTCAGCGGTTGATGTTAGGAAATAATCAGAGAATTCTTCCGTACTCGGATAATATGTCAGATCGTGCATAAACTTTACGTTCTTCATTAACGTCTTGTCGAAATTATACCCTGCCTGGATCGACACTTCACTATTGCTGTCGGTTTGGTTATCAAACTTCTCATAGAGAGAGGCCATACCAAATTCGGTCGAAAAATTCAGATCTTCCGACTCAATCCATTGATAACCGGCACCGCCGCCAACAATCATCCTTCGGTCAAGCTCGGCAATAGCATCCTTTTCATATCGGCCGTCCACGTATCCATACAGCTTTTTTGAAAAGAAGTAATCATACTTCATCTTTGACCGCCACCAGTCCTCTGTAGTGTCTTTTTCACCTGTGTCCGGGTCTTCCCGCTTGCTTTTCGCATAATCCGCGTTAACCTGAGTACGGTCATTTTTAGTTCTTTTGCTCAGATTAACGCTGCCGCTTATAGATTCGGCTTTTGTATTACCGTGAGTAGAAGTAAGCCCGGCTGAAAGATTGCCTGTCCACTTCGGGTCAGACTTCGGCGGGGGATTTATCGAAGATATGGCGGAAAGATCAAAATCCTGAGCCTTTACCGTACCGGCCCCTTCGATGCCGAACTTGCCGGGTTTCGAGCTTACTATCTTTTGTAACAGAACGTTATCGTCCTTGAGATGAACTGCAACAGGGTCATCGGTGCTGAACGTTCGTATCCTGGATACGTCTATGGTTACTTCGCCGATAACATCCGATTTGAAAACCAACTTGCCTTCCAGAAGGTGGTCAATTTTCCCTGTGAGACGGTCTCCATTTGTAAATATGAGTTCGTCCGCATGAATTGATTGAACACAGAAGAAAAGACAAAGTGCTAATCCTAAAATATGCCGGCGCATAATAATATCCTTTCAGTAATTTCCACATCTCGAGCCGGGTTAAATTATATTATTTTTGAACAACTTATCAAGAGGAAATATTCCAAAAGGCTTTCATGCTTTTTAGCATTCTTTGCCGAGCACCACAGCATCCAGGTCGAGCTGCAAGAACGCGGATAATTATGAAAAAATGTTTGTGTTATGATTTTTTTGTATTACAATATTGTTATCTATTCGGGGCGTGGCGCAGTTTGGCTAGCGCGCATGACTGGGGGTCATGAGGTCGCAGGTTCAAGTCCTGTCGCCCCGATTTTTATAACACTTGCAGATATAAGGGTTTGTAGGGCAGCAACAACACCTGTGCCGTCGCTCTTTTCGTGGTTTTGGGCCTGTTGCAATGAAATTGCCGCCTAATGCAGCAGAACTTGCCTCTCTGGCACGGCCAATCATAGACTCTCTTATTCCCACATAATACTTCATCGTGGTCTCAATACTTGAGTGTCCGGCCAGTTGCGCTTGTCAAGCGGGCATCGGACCACTGAAAAACAGCGTAATTCCAATAATTGCTCTTTGAAAAGAGAATATTCAGGTATGTGTCAGTGAACAAAAGCCCTCGGACATATGAAACTCAATCAAAATGAAAGAGTTGTGCATCAATGTTCGAAGTTTTGAGGGACTTTCCATGTGTTAACCCAACATGAAAACCGAGACGAGTTCGTAAACTACGCAGCTTTTTTAAGCCGATACCCAGTGTTCCGTGTTTAAGTTGACCGGCCACTCACTACGCACCATCAAGCCCCGATATGAAGCCCAAATTCTGCCGCCGGCGCATAAAAGACCTGGATTTATCTCCAGGTCGGCACATGAGCGAGCGAGGCCACTGTGAGCAGTGTGATGAGGATGACTAATTGGAGAACATGGACGACTCGGACGATAATATTGCTGGTTTGTACAAGTTTAATTAATTAGCAACGGTATTTTCCAGAACTTCGTCCCTTTTTTCAGACGGCACATCCGGCAAAAATTTGGGCTCTAAAGGCAGAAACACAGTAAATGTTGTTCCTCTGTCCACCTCACTTTCAACATCAATCCTGCCGCCGTGCATCATCACGATTTTGTGAACAATAGCAAGTCCTAAGCCCGTACCCTGAATCTGTTTGCCTTGTCGCTTCACACGGTAAAAACGCCCAAATATCTTCGGAAGCGCCTCCTTAGGTATCCCCATGCCTGTATCGCTGACGGTTATAATCAATTCTTCATTCAGGTGCTGAATACCAACAGATACTCTGCCTTTTTCAGGCGTGAATTTGACGGCGTTACTAATCAGGTTTGTTAAAACCAGAATAATTTGAGCACGGTCAAATTTTGCTTTGGGCAGGTCCTTGGCAGGCTCAAACGACAGCTCTACTTCGTTTTTCTTTGCGTAAAAAGCTATTATCTCGTGGACTTCTAAGGCAACTTCCTTAATATCATTACTATGTATATCCAGCTTCATCCTGCCTGCTTCAAGTCTTTGAAAATCCAAAACATCATTAATCATGGCCTCGAGCCTATCGACATTCCTTTTTGCGATGCCGAGGAATTTCTTTTGTTTTCTATTAAGCCGGCCGGCTACTCCATCCAGGACAATAGCAATTCCCTCTTTCATAGCGGCCAGTGGTGTCCGCAACTCGTGTGAAACCGTAGATATAAACTGTGATTTTATCTCCAATGTCTCTATGACTGCCTCTTCTGCCTTCCTGCGCTCTGTAATATCCCTAATGATGCCTATCGAACCTGTTGTTTTGCCTTCGGGATCTTTCAAAACACTTAGCGAAATATCCACCTCGATTATGCTGCCATCTTTTTTAACCATCGTGGTTTCTAAGTGCTGCTGCACTCCTTTTTGTCTAATATTGTGATCTCTTATCTTTTTCCACTCCCCGGGAGGATAAAGCTTGCTCACCGGCCTGAGGTGCAGGTCTTCTCTGTCCATACCCAGAAGATCCTCCGTAAACTTGTTCCAGGAAATGACCCGCTCCTGCTTGTCCACCACCGTGATAGCAACCGCCGAATTTTCGAAAATCATACGGTACTTCTCTTCCGCTAATTGGCGCTCGCGCTCCATCTTCTTATGCTCAGTGATGTCGTCGAGTGTAATAATCACATGCTTGCGATCATCTATAATTACCGGTTTAGCACTCACACGGAGCCAAGGCGTAATCCTTTTCTCACCAACGTTAAGCTCAGGATGTATTTCAACATCGTGAACAGGTTCTCCCGAATCCAACACATTTTTTAAGGCTTTTTGGAGCAGACATTCTGAGCAAGCCGGGCTATATCCGCACCCTTTCTCATTGCGAGTGCTGTTGATGCAACCAAGAGCACTACCGATTTGCTGATTAATAATTTGCGGATATTCTCTATGAACCAATTGCTTGATAGTATTGTTGGCGCGAGTGACTACCATATTCTCATCGGTTAACAGCATACCACCGGGTGCAGCATCAAATATTGTCTCCAGATTCTTTTGCTTCTTTTCAATTGCTTCCTCCATTTTCTTGTGCTTGATAGCTTTTTCGATTGTTACTGGAATAACTTTAAGATAATTTCGTTCGATGTCTTTTGTAAGATAATCATAAGCGCCCCCCCTCCAGGCTTTGATAGCCACTTCTTCGTCACCAATCCCGGTAATAACTATAATTGGGGTATCCTTTACCGAATCCAGTATATTAAGTGCTGTGCCGTCACCAAGTGAGTAATCAGAAACTATGGTATCAAACTGTTCAGAAGCCAATATACCTTGAGCCTCTGAAACGGACGTTGCTATTGTGCAATCATACAGAAGCTTTTCATTTTCTACAAACAGCTCAAAAGCCATCTGGTCAATCTTGTCGTCTTCAATCAGCAAAATTTTATACCTTGTGTCTTCCATAAACTTACCATCACTCTGATAATTCACTTGAACTCAAATACAAGTCGATTGTCCTGATTGTCTCCATAAACTCTTTATAATCAACGGACTTGACCATGTAACCAGCAACCCCAAGCTCAGAACTTTTGGCTATATCCTGCTCTGCTGTGGAAGTGGTCAGCACTACAACAGGAATCTTTTTCAAGGCCTCGTCTGTTTTTACGATTTCCAGAAATTCGAAGCCGTTCATCCTGGGCATATTTAAATCCAGAAGGATAACGCACGGCTTTTTATTATTCTCGCCTTTTAGATACTCCAATGCTTCTTCACCATTGGCCGTGTTGACCAATTGGTTTGTAATCTCCAGGTCTTTGAATGCACGTTGCACGGCTATCACGTCCACATCATCATCTTCAACAAGTAATACTGGCTTCGAGTTGTACATTTTTAGCCCTCATTTCCTGCTTTGGCAATGTAAAGAAGAATGTGCTTCCTTCGCCGACTTTTGATTCGACCCAAATTTTACCATCATATAACTCAACAATTTTCTTTATCACCGTAAGTCCAACGCCTGTGCTTTCAAACTTGTCGTGCTGTTCCACTGTCTGAAAAATCTGAAAAATCCTTTCAAAATGTCTTTCTTCAATTCCATGCCCATTATCAGCGACACTAAACTTCCAGAAACCATCTTCCTCCACACATCCAATTTTTATTTGACCTTGTGGCTTGTCCATATATTTGATGGCGTTGCTCAGCAGGTTCTCGAACACCTGGGTAATACGTGTTTTCTCACACTCGATTACTGGCAGTTCGCTTTCTAAAGTAATCACGATATTTTCCGGCGCAGCAACCACATCGATAATTTCCGGAACAACTTTATTTAGATCCACCTCAACTCGTTCTTCTTTTACGCGTCCAACTCTTGAATATTCAAGCACACCCTCAATCAGTTTATACATCCACTCCACTCGGCTCGAAAGCGAATTCATTTGCTCTCTGCCGTCCTCATCAAACTTGTCTGCATAATCCGTTAATATCCAATCGGATATGATCTTAATCCCGCGCAGCGGCGCCTTCAAATCGTGTGAGACTATATGCGCGAAATCCTTTAGTTCCTGATTGGCGTTTTCTAACTTTTTATAAGCCTCCTCCAGTTCTGCCGCCCGCTTTCGAGTCTCATCTAAGACCTTGGAGGCCATTTCGGCCTTGCCCAAAGAGAAAGACTGCTCCAATAGTTTCTCTCGAGCTTGGCTCAGTTGTTCGACCATACAGTTAAACTCTTGTGCCAGAACACCGATTTCATCGCTACGTTGCATAGAAACTCGTGCAGACATATCCCTGGCCTTGCCAATTGCTACGACATGGCTTGTCAACTTCCTTACTGGAGTAACTACTGTTTGTCGAAGCAGCAGCAACAAAACGAGCATCACGGACAATCCTGCGGTAAGATTTGAAAGAAAACTAGACCGGATAAGCCTTGCAACACCTTTTGTTCTGATGTCTTGAGGTATGTCCGCCCTCATTAGAAGTGCAGGAACTTCCTGGATGTCAGAAAAGAGCGTGTATACGTGTAGTAAGTTGTCGCGAGCCTGGCGGATATGAAACTGAGATTCTGCTTTGAGATGGTTAAGCGCTTCCCTATCCTCTGCCGGAACAAAGTCGTCGGCAATAGTCCATAGTTTGAGGTCAACCGGCACATGAGCAGTGACCTCTTCGAGAACACTATCATCAAGAAATCTACCCGTAATGAAGGTGCCACGGATCGGGCCCTCATTTCTGCTTGTGATAATTGGCCTTGAGGCAATCAGCATCGGTCCTCGCTCTGTCAGAAAGATACCTGTGGTGTAACTTTGTACGGTTTTGTGGCCAAGCAGGGGGTGTGTTTGGGACCAACGTCCGCCGGGTAATTCCTTGAGTTGTATTGCTTCATTTGTTTCAATATCACGAATTTCTCCCCAGACTACATTGCCTCTGATATCACAGATGTAAATGAGGTTGAGGTTATTTTTCGTAAGAGACTCGACGCCCAGATTGGTGCTGCTATCGCGGCTATTTCGGTCTTCAACGGATTGATACGTCTGGTCTGATGCTGCCCAGTTTTTGGTGAGCTTGTTGAGGTCGGAAATCTCTCTCCGAATCATTCCGATACAGCGCCTCATTTTGTTTTGAGCTTCATTGTGCTCCATCGCAACGAAACTTGGTAAAACCAAAAAACGCTGGCATGTATAATCCAAAGCTGCATACAAGCTGACGACAGCCAATACGATAATCAGTATTTTCACTTGTAGGGACATCGGGAATCTCCCACCGTGCTAAAATTTATACAGTTACAGCCTATGTTACGGGCACAACGATATAAATCATCGTCAAATAATAAGGGACGCATTATTGAAATGTTGAAAATATATCGGCAGATAAGCCTGTATCTAACAAGAACATACAAAAATTAACAAGGTTAAAAACTTAAGCGTGCTCAGAGTCGCAACAGAGCCGTATAGGGCTCACATCACATTACGGGTTCTACGAGCTTTGACAACCAACGATGCGATAAGTTTGCATTGTGGGGCTATTATCGGCCTTTCGGCTATGAGGCGTCGCGATAAGATTGCTTTAGATGGTGTTTGTCTTTAAGTCGTTATAAGACAGTGCCGATACTTGGTGTGAGTCAGTCCAGAGGTTTTTTATGGATACGAATTATTATGGAAGAGAAAGACCCATTAATTTCATTCATTACGGAAGAGAAGATTCTCGATGAGAAAACTCTTCAGTCTGTGGTCGATGAGCACCAAAAAACAGGCCAAAGCCTGATAAGTATAATAAAAAAAGGAAATCTTCTTGACGAAGAGCAGTTAACAAAGGTTGTTGCGGGCACTAACAAAATAGAGTTTGTAAATCTTGCAACTGAGATGGTTGAGCCAATGGCTGCCCACCTGGTTTCTTATGAGATGGCCAGCCGACACAACATGATTCCGATAAAAATGCAGGATGACCAATTGCAAGTGGCGATGAGCTCTCCTTTGAATCTGTCCGTCCGGGATCAAATCGAGATGAAGACCGGATATAAAATCATTCCGGTCGCCGCTACACCCAGCGCGATAAAACGTGCGATACATTATCATTTCGATGTAACAAATGTAACAAAGCAGGCCATAGTCTCGATGCGGATGGAAGAAGAGCCCGCCAAGAGCACTCAATATGAAAATGCTGAGCAAGAACCGGTAAAAGTTGACGATTCTCCCATCGCAAAGCTGGTTTCTTCTATAATAGCTGGAGCCATAGACATCAGGGCAAGTGACATACACATCGAGCCACAGAGCTCTGACGTGAGGGTGAGGTACCGTATAGACGGCACATTACGTCCTACGGTGAACGTGCCTTTGTCAACACAACAGGAGATGGTCTCACACATTAAGATTATGTCGGATATGGACATTTCTGAGCGGAGGGTTCCTCAAGATGGCCATATGAGTACCTCTCGCGATGGCCAGGATTATGACCTTAGAGTCTCGTCACTGCCGGCAATTGGGGGGGAGAAGATAGTAATCAGAATTCTCGATAAGGACGTAGATAAATGGTCAATTGATAAGGTCGTTACTTCACCGGAAGATAATCAGAAATTCAGAACGTTAGTTGACAATCCTTATGGTATGCTTTTACTGACCGGTCCTACCGGATGCGGTAAGACCACGACTCTTTATGCGATTCTTCAGTTGCTCAATACACCCGAAAGAAATATCGTTACCGTCGAGGACCCTGTTGAATACCGTCTCGAGGGCATTACCCAGGTCCAGGTCAGACCAGTGGCGGGAAGGACTTTCGCCTTGGCTCTGCGAAGTATCCTACGACAGGACCCGGACATCATCCTGATTGGAGAGATTCGTGATGTTGAAACCGCTGAAATAGCTGTCAGTGCAGCCCTGACAGGCCATTTGGTTTTAAGTACACTACATACAAATGATGCTGCAGGTGCAATTTCCCGTTTGACCGACCTTGGGGTACAGCCATTTCTCGCTGCATCAGCCCTTCTGGGAACGGTAGCCCAAAGGCTTATGAGGACTTCCTGTTCAAAGTGCGGGCAAACCTATAAGCCATCTGAGCACGAACTAAAGTCTCTATTCGGCGATAAGTCTTATCAGGATAAGAAGATACAACTTTACAGGGGAACCGGCTGCGAAGGGTGCTATCAAACCGGATACCACGGACGAAAAAGTATTTATGAGATACTGAGCGTTTCTCAGGAAATAAGGAAGTTGATAATTGAAAAAAGCAGCGACCAGAAAATTAAGCAACAGGCCGTCAAGGAGGGAATGAAAATCCTTTATGAAAGCGCGGTTAATGAAGTCTTAAACGGTGTTACAACAACCGAAGAAATGATGCGAATCATAGATGTCGAGGCAGTGTGATGACGATATATGACTACAAAGCAAAAGATGGAAACGGGCAGACACTCGTCGGCACCTATGACGACATTGATAGTGTTGCCCTGCTGCGTCAAGAACTGGAGAAGATGGGTTATGTTCTCGTAAAGGCGCGCCGGCACAAAAACGTAACACCAAAACGCAGAAGAATAAAGCAATCGGAAGTCGTTACTTTTATCTATAATTTTGCGGAGATGTATTCGGCTGGACTGTCAATTACAAGATTGCTTGAGGTATTAGAGCAGCAGAATAAAAATCCGGCCCTTGGCGATATCATCGCTGATATAAGGCAAAAGATAGAGAGCGGTTCAAGCCTGGAAAAGGCGTTTGGAAACCACCGTGGCATATTCTCAGATTTTTTCTGCGGAATGCTTGAGGCCGGTGAGTCCGGCGGAAAATTGTCAGAATCTCTTGAAATGAGTGCCGTATATCTCGAAAAGCAGATGGATATGAAGCGGAAGGTCAAAGCCGCTTTTACTTATCCGGCCGTGGTCGGTGGTGTCTGCGTTGCAGTCGTTGCATGTCTTGTGGCTTTTATCGTGCCTATCTTCTCGAAATTATACAAACAGTTGCACGTCAAGTTGCCCGGTCCCACCCATGCACTTGTAGTCTTAAGCTCTATACTCAGGGGCTACTGGTGGGCAATACCTTTCGTTTTGGCGGCAGCAGCGGCAGCATTATGGTGGCTGCTAAAAAATCCCACGGTCAGAGCCAAATGGGACGTTTTCAAGCTGAATATGCCTGTTTTTGGCAAGGTTAATCGTATGGTTACGGTTTCCAATTTTACGCGGACCTTTGGAATGTTGACTTCTGTGGGAATTTCACCGATTAGGGCTTTGGATGTGGCTTCCGATGTTGCTCATAATCACAAAATGACCGAAATTACTAAAGAATTGCAGGACGCTATTGAGAAAGGTAATAGTGTTGGAGAATCATTGAAGAAGCACGACATCTTTCCTCCGCTAATCGTACAGTTA
>JABMRO010000624.1 GCA_013202635.1 Planctomycetota bacterium | reverse complement strand
TTGATATTATTCTTGTCCTAAGAAAATAAAACCGTTTACTTAATCTACATCCATTAAAGAACGGAGGACAAGATGAGATTTTACACAAATCAGCATCAGTACTACTGCGGCATAGATCTTCACACAAAAAGTATGTATGTTTGTGTTCTGGATCAAGCCGGAAAAAATCTTCTCCATAAGAATATCAAAACCAACCCTGACTCACTATTAAAAATAATAACACCTTTCCTACCGGATATGGCAATAGCTGTTGAGTGTATATTCACCTGGTACTGGGTAGCAGATTTCTGCTGTGAAAATAATATCACTTTCGTACTCGGTCACGCGCTGTATATGAAAGCCATTCATGGCTCAAAAACCAAGAACGACAGAATTGATTCTCATAAGATCGCTGCACTCCTCAGAGCAGGCATGATCCCTATGGCCTATGTTTATCCTTCTGCAATGAGAGCGGCCAGGGACCTTTTAAGACGTCGGATGTTTTTCAAACACAAGCGTTCCGAGCTATTGGGACATATCGAAAATTCCAGACATCAATACCTTCTTCCTGAGTTCCATAAAAAAATAGCTTACAAAAGTAACCGGAAAGGGATTGCTGAACAATTCCCCAATCCAAGCACTCAAATGAGTATTCAAACAGATCTGGATTTGCTCACCGTTTATGATAAGAAAATCCAGGAACTGGAACTCTTCATCACGCAGCATGCAAAAGCTCATAATCCGAATAATCATTATCTCCTGCAGACCATACCTGGGGTGGGAAAAGTCATTTCACTGGTAATCCTTTATGAAATTCATGATATCAGCAGGTTTCCAAGAGTACAGGACTTTGCTTCATATGCCAGGTTGATCAGGCCGAGAAAAGAATCCGCTGGAAAATCGTATCCCGGAGCCAACCGTAAAATCGGTAATGCTTACTTGAAATGGGCATTTTCTGAAGTAGCCATCCTGTTTATCAGAGAAAGCGATGAGGTGAAAGACTACCATCAAATGCTTAAGAATAAACATGGCAAGGCCAAGGCTCTGGCTATTCTCTCACATCGTATGGGCAGGACTGTGTATTATATGCTCAAGAACAAAGAGGCGTTTGATATGAATAAGTTCCTTAAATGAAAGATCCGGCTGAATGGGATAAGCCAAACGTATAACTAAGACAATCCGGAATATTTAAGCTCTCTTTTGCAGGAAATCTTCAATGGTGAGAAACCATATATCCCTGCATAGATAAAATGATGATCTTTAACATTTTGATTAGATATCCCATTCATGCCGAAATCTTTTGGTTACAACAGCTCATGGGCTTTGCACCCTGCCTGAGCTTCATAATAACTGGTGTGATGAATACTCACAACCATTCTTTTGATTAAGCTGGGTGAGGGTTCGAGAAAATTTCTAAGTGGATCAATTTCAATATGTGTTTGGTTGCGGGCCTATGGCCTGATGCCGTTTTTAGAAATCCAAGTCTGAGCCGGGGTTGATGTTATCAAAGAACGTTTGTGAAGAAATATCCTGTTTTTTCGCACAGGGATACTTTATTCTCTTGACTTTTTAGGACAAATATGTGTTATACATATGTAAGGTAATTCTTATTCCGTCATCGCCCTTATTCTGTAATGGGACTCAAGGGTCGTGTTAGCAACAACTTTACCCCCCATGCTCGTTTCGGTTACATCCACCACGGTGATCTCAGCCTTCTTCAACCACATCGATACAAGGTCCACGTATATGTCGCCAAAATAATGTGTACCTCCAACTGTTTTCGCATTGACATCCGGCATGACCTCTATGATCATCGTATACGAACCCTCGCCCCCATCTACACCCAGTAGGGCACAGGATTTGCCATCCACAACACTCAGGCCTTTGAATTTGAGCGTCTCCACACCGGGCTTAAATATGGAGCCCTCCTTGATAATCAAACCCACGGCGAGAGGCAAGTCTTCAGAAAAATTGTCAAGGACGATCCTGTCTCCGATACGCTTCAAGTCCTGAATACCGTTGCCTCCCTCTAGGTCTGCAGTCGCAAAGTGATCAACGTATGCGTGAAATTGAACGAATTGGTTGTAGACCTGATACCCCACTAATGCATCCAGTTTCTTACCTTTGTTGTCGGTAAGGCTTTCAAACTTCGCATGGGGTATGCCCATAACCTGGCCATGCTCGTCGATCCCAACACCCCTGTTGAAATCATACGACCATCCCTCTATTGCTGGAACAGTGACTTCGGGGCCCTCGCCGATCTTTAGCGCAAACCAGGCGCAGGTCCACCTATCGGCCTTTCCGGCAGAAAGATTGCCGGGCTTACCCATTAACCGCATGCTATATGTCTCGACCTTTGCCCTTGAGCCATCACTCCCACGGGTTATGATCTCAACATCCATCTGGTAGTACTGTAGTCCCAAAGAACGCTTCCTACCGAGGTCATACTGCTGGGGGAGGATTGATTCTCCACTTTCTGCTTCAAACTCGACTACCATAAAGGTAACCACCGCCAGAATGATTACACTTACAAAAGTTAATCCAAACTTCACTTTCATTTTTCCCCACCTCCACATTTTTTAATAATAACAGCTATTATAACATATTACTATACGTCAACTTAATTATCATGTAATGTTTCTAATATTAGACATTTTTCTTGTTTCTAATATTGGAAACTTTATTTTAGGGGGC
>JABMRO010000623.1 GCA_013202635.1 Planctomycetota bacterium | reverse complement strand
GTCCAATAGCTCTGCAAAAGCATCTCCAACAAAGACCTTGGCCTGATCTGAAATGATATGTTTTGGCGGACCATGTTTTTGCATAGCATATGAAAATCAAGCCAAAACGCTTCCAGGGCACAATATTCTGAGCTTTTCGAGCATTACCTTTTTAGAGTGGACTCAATCATTATTTCTAACAAAAATGGTCTGCACGTTCTGATACCATCCAATGAATATATGTTTTACTTAAATTGGCCAATCTGGCTTTCCTACATCTGATGAAATCTTATTAACATAATCTGGATCTACTTGATTTGCATAAGCCAAAAGTCCGTTCACATAGTTCTTGAGTCCCAAAACAGAAGCGAAACCTCTATTGGTTGCATGGCTAATGGGATTCTTTACACAGTAATATAGGTGGCATTCCAAGTTACTGCGAAAATGCTTTGTAAGCCTGACTTTGTCGCCATCAACCAATAGACCTAAAACAATTTTCCTTGCTCCCGGAGGAACAATCTGAGCTTTTTGTGGATGAGGTCTTAGCCCATACTTTGGTAAAAGCGAATATATTTTATTGATAAAATCACGGCCTTTCTTTTTTGAAAAACAACTTGACCCTGTTGAGAAGGTCATATCGTCAGCATATCTAGTGTAGGTCAAGTCATATTCATCAGTTGCCTCAACAATTTCGCGATCCAATCCCCGAACAATTAGATTGGAGAGCC
Source organism: Planctomycetota bacterium (assembly GCA_013202635.1). Classification (GTDB taxonomy): domain Bacteria; phylum Planctomycetota; class Phycisphaerae; order Sedimentisphaerales; family Anaerobacaceae; genus NIOZ-UU13. The sequence continues at coordinate 1,563 of JABMRO010000623.1, read as the reverse complement.
GAGGACTTGTTGGTACGCCTTGTGGCAAATGGCCTATTCGATTGTACTTGTCTTCGTAAAAAGAATACATAGAAATGTGCCCAACAGACCTCCAATTTGGTTTGGAATACTTTTTTGCAGTTAACGGCAAAACTTTTGTGCATAGCCTCGCTAGCTCAAAAGACACAAGGTTATTATAACCAGCTTCGTTGAAAACTCGATATGCTTGCATTTCGGAAAGTGACTCAAAAAAATGTCTTAAATCTATTTTTACCAACCACCTACAACTGAGATGCTGATTTGCACAATCCGCAATTGAAGTTTTAGATTTGAAAGCATAGCTATATGAACTATCAGCAATTCTTGAAAGAACAAAGTGATCTATATATTTCTGAACTTTTAGCAACTCAAATTGGGGGACACTGATACGTCTCCAGCCACCACTTCTTTTTTTAATTGAAAATGAACGATAAGGATCTACATCTCTGGAAATAATTTTATGTAGATTTGTATAAGACACATCTGTTTGAAACGCTAAATGCCTCAAGGTAAGAATTGCAGGCAATTCTTTATTTTGGACTCTATGGGCCTGAGAAAGTGCTTCATTAATAATAGCATCAGGCACATCTTTCTGCTGACCTGTCTGACGATAAATATGTGGAACCCAGCGATTCATTTACTTTGACCTCCACGAAGTGAGGCTGTGCACGCTGCGCCTCAAGCCGCACGTAGAGAAAGCCGTAGCGTGCACAACCTTAGTGACATGCGCACGCTTTAACCGAGAAAACTGGTAATCCAGTTTCCCCATAACAATAAGCGATAAGCCTATAGTCATGGTAGTTCCCTTCCCAGGGAACCTGAACTAAATGAACTCGCTGAGTTCCTTAATGCATTAGGGTAATAGAAGTCGTCTATTAATTCAACGTCCAAACGGGGCACACATTGATTTCTTCTAGCAGCTTCCAATGTTTTATGCCCTGAATTGGTCAAATACAATTTGTCATTAATCCATCCAAACTGACGACATTTTGTAACCATATCGATAATTACATTCTGAGGTAATTCTAAGATATCACCCAAAATTCTTATCTTTCTTTTTTTTACAGCTAAAGCCGCCATAAGCACTAAAAGCTGGCGTGATTCGACATTCAGTCGACTAAAAAAAGATGGCTTACATAAACGAGTATGACCTAAGGATTTTAGTATCCGTTCTTGATTATAGTCTCTATTTGCTCTTGGCCATTTTTCCAGAACAAAATCCGGTCTATTATCGAAAAGACTCTTCCAATATTCAGATGAAGGTGCCCATAAAATAGCCGGAGCAGTATTAGGACATTTGTGTTCAAATATTGTTAGTGTCATAGAATTTCTAAAACCATAGCCGCCGGGTCGATTACTACTGAAAAAGAGTGTCAGGCCATACACAAAGTCACGGTCTCTATACCGAACATCTTCAAACAAATCGGCAGTTTTTGGGGAGTATTATAGACTTCCAATTCGGGGATAAAAAAAAGAGATAACTTCTTGCTAAAGGAAGTTATCTCCAGGTCTTCATAGCGGGGGCGCGTTACGAACCTACGACCT
>JABMRO010000622.1 GCA_013202635.1 Planctomycetota bacterium | reverse complement strand
GGTCTGCTTCGAGAGCCTGTTTCATCACTGAAGCGGGCCGGCGCCGTTGTTATTACCCGATGCGACCAAATCGCCGAAAATGAATTAAGCGAACTTGAAGAAAAACTGCGACAAATCAACCGAGATATGGTAATTTCGAGGTCGATACATGCCCCTGCTTATGTTAAATATTTAGAGCCTTCCATCATTCCCACAAAAGGGGAAATCCAGGAAAATAGCGAATCAATGGATTCCTGCTTTCGCAGGAATGACAGTATTGAAGAATTAAAGGGCAAGAAGATATTTGCCTTTTGCGGGATAGGCAATCCGGGGTCCTTTTTGAGCACAATTAAAACAGCAGGGGCTGAACTTGTGGGTTCAAAAATTTTTAACGACCATCACCACTATACAGAGGATTGTATAGCGGATATTTTCGAACAGGCCGAAAGGCTCAAGTCGGATTTGATACTGACCACACAGAAAGACCAGAACAAAATCACCCGGCCGGCATCGTCTAAAACAGAGATTCCAGTTGCTTATATAGGCATAGAAATAAAATTTATAGCGGGAGAGGATAAATTAAGGGGCTTGATTGAAAAGACATTAGCAGGTAAAATACCGAAAATGTAATTAAAGCACCTAAGAAGGGAAGATTTATTATTTTTAGAACTATGAGATTGCCTCGCCCCTCCGCTTTCCTGCGAAAGCAAGACGAGGGGCCTGGAATTATATTTTTTAGAGCCTTTTAACTGAGGACTTATGTTTTATGTATGAAAACCTTCTCAAAACGGTAACGAATCTCGGCTCGCCGAAAGTTTTAGTTGTGGGCGATTTCATGCTCGATGTTTATATTTTCGGCGACGCGGTAAGAATCAGCCAGGAGGCGCCCGTTCCGGTACTGAAAGTTACCAAAAATGAATATCGGTGCGGCGGGGCAGGCTCCGTTGCGGCCGATATAGCGGCATTGGGGGGAAAGCCTTATTGCCTGGGAGTTATAGGAGCCGACCAGAACAGTGAAATCCTTAAAAAGAAGCTGACAGAAATCGGGGCCGATATCAGCGGCCTGCTTATAGCAGACAACCACCCCACTATCAGCAAACAAAGGCTCATAGGTCTGGCCCAGCATCTTCATCAGCAGCAACTAATCAGAATGGACTATGAACCTACAGAACCACTGACCGACGAAGTGAATGAGGCGATTTTGCAGACTTATAAAGATAAATTAGCATCGGCTGATATTGTCTGCCTGCAAGACTATGACAAGGGCCTGCTCAGTCCATCTGTCTGTCAGCAAATGATACAATCAGCCAGGAAGGCAGACAAAAAGGTGCTGGTTGACCCATCCCTGGCAAGTGATTATTCGAAATACCTCGGTGCCACCGTAATTACTCCGAACCGCAAAGAGACTTCGGGAGCGGTAGGTTTTGAGATAACAAATGCAGAGAGCGCCGCCAAGGCTTCAGAAGAGCTCGCAAAAAAGTTTAAGCTCGATGCGGTGGTAATCACACTTGACAAGGAGGGCGCATATCTTAGAGCCAAAGATATAAGCCAAATCATACCGACGCGGGGGCGCAGTGTTTATGATGTTACCGGAGCAGGTGATATGGTTTTGGCAACGCTTTCGATAACTTTAGCGGCCGGCTTCGACTATAAAACCGCCGTGCAGTTAGCCAACATAACCGGCGGTATTGAAGTGGAAAAATTCGGTACAGTAACGGTAACTATCGAAGAAGTAGCCGATGAGATTGTCCGTCAGGGTAAAAGCGGGAAGGTTCGGTCGGTAGATCTATTGCTTGATGAACTTACCTGGCATCGCAGGGGGAAAAAGATTATAGTCTTTACGAACGGCTGTTTTGACGTAATACACAGGGGACATATCGAATATCTGGAATTTTGTAAATCACAGGGTGATGTAGTTGTTATCGGACTAAACAGTGACAACTCGGTAAAGACCATTAAGGGACCCACCCGACCAATAAATAATCAGCATGACAGGGTTTCTGTTCTGGCAGCCCTGGAAATGATTGATTATATTACGGTATTCGATGAGCCAGACCCACTTAACTTAATCAAGAAGATAAAACCGGATGTATTAGTTAAGGGCCAGGACTGGGCGGAGAAAGGCGTCGTCGGCCGGGAATTCGTTGAATCCTGCGGCGGCAAGGTCGTTCTCGCACCGCTGGTAGAAGGCAAAAGCTCAACCGTTACAATCGAGAAAATGAAATCAACAAAAACGAAACCCTGATGGATGAAGATATAAAAAAACAGATTACAGCGACCATTGAAACTCATAAGAAGATGCTTGGTGAGTTTGAAGAAAGCGGCATCGATACGGTCGTCGCAATTGCCCAGGCTATAACAAGAGCATTAGAGCAAAACGGCACAGTTTATCTTTGCGGCAACGGAGGCTCAGCGGCGGACGCTCAACATATAGCCGGCGAATTAGTGGGCAGATTCAGGAGGGAGCGAAAGGCGTTGGCCGCGGTTGCACTTTCGACGGATACCTCGGTGATTACCTGCCTTGCCAATGATTATGCTTACGAGTACGTCTTTGCGCGGCAGGTGGAAGCATTAGTCAGAGAAGGTGACATTCTGTGGGCATTTTCGACCAGCGGCACTTCGGCGAATATAATTTCCGCCGCTGAGTCGGCAAAGAAAAAAGGTGCTTATGTAATAGCCTTTACGGGCACAATCAACAGCGAGTTAGAACAAACGGCCGATATTTGTTTTTGCGCCGAAGACGAATCAACAGCGCGGAGCCAGGAAATCCATCAGCTTGCTTATCATATAATCTGTGACCTTGTGGAATGCGATTTTGCCGATAGTTAAGATATCGGTCTTTGTTAAAACAAATGAAATCAAAATTTTACATAAGAGGCAGACTTTATGGGCAAGACCACCCTCAAAACAAGTCCGTCGATGTCCGGCAAATCCGATCCGGCATTAGGGTTTGCCGGAAACCGGATGTCGCATTTTAGGGTGCCACCCTGTATTCGATTAATAAGACAAAGCACAATAAGAATAGATTTTTATAGATATGTCTGAGAAAGCGATATTTTTAGACCGTGACGATACTTTGATTGAAGACCCGGGCTACATCAGCAGCCCCGAGCAGGTACAACTGCTGCCCGGAGTCGCAACGGCACTTATCGAACTTAAAGCCCTTGGGTATAAGCTGGTCGTTGTCACCAACCAATCGGCTGTGGCGCGTGGTATTGTTACCGAGCAGGTTCTTGGCAAAATTCATAACCGCTTAAAGCAACTGTTAGCCGAAAAGAGCGCATTTTTAGACCGGATTTATTACTGCCCCTATCACCCGGATGGAGTTGTCGCAAAATACCGTCAAGAAAGTGACTTCCGAAAGCCGAATCCCGGGATGCTGCTGAAAGCCGCCGAGGAGATGGATATTGACCTCGGCCAATCCTGGTGCGTGGGCAACAGCGGCAGCGATGTAGAGGCCGGGCTGCGCGCGGGCTGCAAAACTATATTGATAGACCTGCCTTCCCATCAACAACAGCTCAAACCAGGCGATCCCAGGCCGGACTATAAGGCCATAAATATTAAGGAGGTTGTCAATATCATAAAAAAGCATCACCGTTCGTCTGCTGAGGTGGAATTACAAACTCAATCGGAGCCTGCGGCACAAGCTGAACCTGTTGAGCAAGATACCGAACAGATTCCAGAGGCCGTTGAACCGGTTTCGCAAGGGGCTGAACAGACTCCAGAAGTTATCGAATCAGTTTCGCATACCGAAGAACAACAACCTGAGTCAGCGCTGCAAAAGCCGCAAACACAACCAGAAGAACAGGAAATTACCGGCGAGGGAACCGAAAAGCTGCTAAATAACATTATCAAACAACTAACAAATATGCAGCGGACGGATATGTTCGGTGAGTTTTCGATAATGAGACTGATAGCCGGCATTATACAAATTATTGTCCTGTTTTGTTTGTTGATAAGTATATGGTTCCTGATAAGCCCAAGCAGACAGGACAGTTTAGTTTTTATTGCGCTCGGTTTTGCTATGGTTCTTCAGCTTATGTCATTAACTTTCTATATAATGCACGGGCGAAAATAACTATGTGCAAATCAAATCCCGAATCACAATCTCCGCGCCGGAAATCACAAATTACGGAAGACGAGATTCTGGTGTGGCTTCCTTCTCCTATGGGTGACGCCATCCTTTGTACGCCGGCGTTGAGGGCCATTCGTGAGCATTTCAAATCCTGCAAAATTACTTTTTTCGCTACGGGTGTGGTTCGCAATGTCCTGTCACCATGCAGCTTTAACGATAAATGGCTGGAGCAAAAGGAAAACAATCCGTTCGCAATCGCAAAAAAGCTCAAAGAACATAAGTTCACACATGCAATCCTTTTCAAGAATTCATTTGCATCGGCGCTGGCGGTTTATTTAGCAGGGATACCGTCGCGTATCGGCTATGCCCGTCAATGGCGAGGTCTATTGCTCACTGAGAAGCTTTATCCGCAGAGACTACCCCCCCGCCGTTTTTCCGGACAAAAACGAAGCCGCGTGGGCAGGGGTAAATTCAAGTCTGCTTCCATGGTCGAGTACTACCTTGCAATTGCATTATGGTTAGGCTGCAAGAAGACCGAGAGAAATCTTGAACTGCTTATCGAACCACAAGAAAAACAGAGACTGAGCGACAAATTGCCTCAAGCGTTAAATCCGGACGGCCCGCTTGTAGTTATAGTACCGGGCGGGGCTTTCGGGCCGAGCAAGTGCTGGGAGAGTATCAGGTTCGCGCAAACAGCCAACCGGCTGATTAATAATTACAACGCAACGGTTGTCATATCCGTCGCGCCTGAAACCTCCGAGAAACAAATCGCCAAAGAAATCTGCAACTCAAGCAAGCACAAACTTATCAATTTAGCTGAAACACCGTTAAGTCCGGGCGAATTAAAAGCACTTTTTTCCATTGCGGATTTGGTAATAAGCAACGATACAGGGCCGCGACATATAGCCATAGCCCTTGGCCGAAAAGTGGTCACGCTTTTCGGACCGAACGACCCGGCATGGACAAATACGGATTATGAAAATGAAATTCAGATAATCAGCAATGTCCATTGCGCTCCGTGCAGCAAGCCGAAATGTAACAAGAGTGAACATCTATGTATGGAGGCAATCAGTGTGGAGATGGTTTGTGAAGCGGCAAAAGAGCTGCTGGAAAATAATCGCAAACAGGCAACAGTTCTGAGCCAAAAGGAATTTATTGAAACTTCAAACTCGTTTTTCATAGACAGGGAATATCAAACGGCGTTAAGCGAATCGGGTTTAACTTCCATCGAAGAGGTTTTTTCTTTCGATGCGGCCAAAAATCTGACTAAAAGCAACCTTGCCAGTTACAGGTCCCGCTTACAGTTTGAAATACATTTTTCTGAGCGGGCATCATCAACTACAGTATTTATGAAACGCTATGACCAGCCCCCGGTTTTCGTCCAGCTTAGAAACTGGCTGTCACATCACAACCGAAGAAGCGACGCTTTTCGCGAGTTCGACGCAGCAGATAGATTGACGGCAACGGGCATAAATACCCCAAAAGTTATCTCTTACGGTGAACAGCGCAACGCTTTATTTGAGACAAGGAGTTTCGTAATCAGCGAAAAAATTCCGGACGCCGAATCCCTGGAACGAAAATTACCAGACTGCTTCGACGGGCCGACTACAATCGAAAAGCTTAAACTTCGACGAAATTTTATTGTTCAATCGGCAACCTTTATAAAAAAATTTCACGAGACGAATTACCGTCATCGAGACCTTTACCTGTCGCATATATTCTACGGCGAGAGCGGCAAATTTTATCTGATAGACCTGGCACGTGTTTTCAGGCCGATTTTAATGCGAAAGAGATTTCAGATAAAAGATATCGCTCAGGTTTATTATTCGTCGCCGGGCAAGAATTTTTCGAAGACCGACCGGATGCGGTTTTATATGACATATGCCGGTCAAACCAGGCTGAGAAGAAAAGACAAGGCATTCATTCGTAAAGTAATAAATAAAGCAGAGCAGATGGCACGGCACGATATCAAGCACGGCAGAGCAGTACCGTTTGCAGGCTGAGAAGATTGGGTTTATAATCCCATGATGAAAACAAAAGTCGCGATTATTATAGAACGGGCAAATACGGCGCTTGGGGGGGCGGAACGTTCTGTTTTCGAGCTGACAGCGGCAATGTCGGGACTCGGCTTTGAAGTTCATATACTTGCGGCAAAAGGACAAACAGAGGCCAAGAATATTCATATTCTATGCCAGGACAAACTTGGCAGGCGCACTGATTACTTTACCTTCAAGGAAGCATTAAAGAAACATTTATCAGAAAATCAGTACCATCTGATTCACAGCGTTTTACCCTTCGATTTTGCCGACGTATATCAGCCACGGGGCGGAGCTTATGCCGAGTCTATTTTGCGTAACGCGGCCAGCTATCAAAACAAGGTGCTCGAATCTTATAAGAAGCTGACGGCTTTTACCAATTTTCGGCGGTCAATACTTCTGCGTGCCGAGCGCAAGCTCGCATCGGGGCCGAACGGGCCTGTAATAGCCGCACTTTCGGAGTATGTCGCAGAGCAGTTTAAGCAGCACTACGGAACCAATGCTCAGCGGATAGTGGCCATACCCAACGGGGTAAAAACAGACAAGCACATCAACACAAACCAGACCGACAGGCTTCGCACGCAAATATTAGCTAAATTAGGCCTTAAAGAAGCGGACAATCCGGTCCTTTTCCTGTTCGCGGCAAATAATTTCAGATTAAAGGGACTGGCCGTGTTAATAAAAGCAATGGCGGCATCGGAACATTACAATACGGAACGCAAAGGTTATTTAATCGTAGCCGGTAAAGGCCACGCACACAAATACCGCCAAATTGCCCGAAGACTTAAAATCCACAAAAAGATTATTTTCTTAGGTCAGATCAGGCATATTGAAAACGCCCTGTCGGTAACCGATGTCGCTATTTTGCCTACTTTTTATGACCCGTCCAGCAGATATATTCTCGAAGCATTGGCGACGGGTAATCCGGTGATAACCACGAGGTTCAACGGCGCTACCGATTTATTTGTGAACAACCGACATGGTAAAGTAATAGATAAGCCCGAAGATATATCAGCATTAACCGAAGCGATTGTTTATTTCACAGATACAAATAATATCGAAAAAGCGTCACAAGCTATTGCAGAAGATAAGATAGAAGAAGAAATCTCCATCCGCCGAGCCGCCAGGCAATTGGCATCTGTTTATGAATCTATATTGCAGAGGAAAGGCGGAAAATAATGTATTTAATATTCATACCTGCCGTTATAGGAGCTTATCTGCTCGGCTCAATACCGTTCGGACTGCTCATTGCAAAGGCACACGGTAAGGACCTGCGTTCGATAGGCTCAGGTAATATCGGGGCGACCAACGTATCGAGGGCGCTCGGCAGGAAATGGGCCTATGTTTGCTTTGCGCTCGATGTACTGAAAGGTATGGTCCCAATGCTGGTGATAATGTTTATTGCCAAACCGGCGGGGGTTGTTATGCTGCTGCTATGGCTTGTTGTGGGCTGTGCGGCTATTTTAGGTCATATCTTTCCGATATATTTAAAATTCAAGGGCGGTAAAGGTGTCGCAACCAGTTTTGGCATAGCGCTGGGGCTCTGGCCTTATTATACAATCTGCGCCTTGTTTGCCGTTGTGATATGGGTGGTGGTAGTTTTGATATGGCGGTATGTGTCCTTAGCGTCCATCGTCGGTTCCGTTAGTTTTCCAGTGGTTTTGATTCTGGCTATAATCCTTAAGCCGGGATGGGATTTTTTCAGTCTGTGGCCTTTACTTGTCGCGGCAACTGCAATACCGCTGATGGTTATTATCCGTCACCGGGAAAATATAAAAAGATTATTGGCAGGAACCGAAAGCAAAATCTTCGCGAGATAAACCTGCGGGCTTTCAATCCGCTACCGATAGAAATCTCTACATCCTTTGAAAATCGAACTTTTTTCGAACCTTTTTCAAGCGAGAAACGACTTAAGTACGAAGCTCCAGTATCACAGGCCGAGTCGGTTTATGACATATTTATATACTCGAGACATTAATGGCGCAGAGAAACATATGGAACAAGATAATCAATCTAATGCAATTTTAGTTCTTAAATGCCAAAGGCGAGATGAGAAGGCTTTCAGGGAAATTGTAAATAGCTGGGAACCGCGTCTTTATTACTACCTGCGGCGTCTTGTCGAGAACGAAAATGATGTCTGGGATATCCTGCAGGAGACATGGCTGGCGGTGTTCCAAAACATACGCAAGCTGCAAGATCCCCTAAAGTTTCCAACATGGCTGTATCGTATCGGTCACAATAAAGCTGTGAATCTGCTTCGAAAAGAAAACAAATATGCTCAAATAACAACAGAGCATATAGCCAACCATTATGAAAACAATACTACTATTTCCGTCGTTAAAGAACAGGCGGAACATGTTCATAAACTTTTAGATAAAATTAAGTTAGCTCATAGAGAAGTGTTAACACTATATTTCCTCGAAGGTTTCTCAATTAGTGAAATGTCCCAGATTATTGGTATATCGGAAGGCACGGTAAAATCGCGCCTGTATTACGCCAAACATAAACTCCACGAAGCATTAAAAGGAGCAAATCATGTCTGAAACCAACAGTAAAAAAGAATTCGCTGACAACTTGCTTGCACAGGACACGCCGTCTGCTGATAAGCAGCAACGGCACAAAGAAGCCCTCCTCAAGAAAATTGAACGCCGTATGTGCCTGATAAAAGTGGTTATTGTAGCAATCTATATGGTGATTTTCTTAGCTGCTTTCGGAGCATTTAACCTGCGGAAGTGCACTGATAACGTGGTCCACTCTATTTGCTGGGGAACAGTCTCATTGCATATTTTCCTATGGTCTCTCGTATATATTCTGCGAGAAATATGTATGAATATGGAGGAAGTAATAGAAAAAAAGTTCGACAACGATGAAAGACGTCGAAACAAAAATCAGAACTTATTCCTTACCATTTTGGCAATTATGGCGTTCGTCTTTAGCAGCTTTCTCTTATATCGTTCTTTCTTTCTGACCAATGCCCTGAAGGCGGTGCAGACGGCTGTAAGTATTTTGTGGGCTACGATATTTTTTCTCATTTTCTACCCATTTCGAACAGCCACACTCATTGGTATGCTCTGGTTTGAATACAAGAAAATGGAGTTAAATATCCCCAAAACTGAAGAGCAGAATTTGAAAAGTCAGAACGAATAACATTAAGAGCCTATCCAAATAACCCACTCTATTGCGGCCGGCTGCAAAGCCCGATGCCTGTGTTGTCAGCCAAAAACGTTCTCAGCGTGAAGAAAACCACGCCTC
>JABMRO010000621.1 GCA_013202635.1 Planctomycetota bacterium | reverse complement strand
CCCCTGAACACCTATATTATAGCAGTCACCAATGCCGTTGTCAAGCCCATTGCCAATTTCCCGCCCTTATTGACGGAATATTTCCCATTTATAGTACTTTCTACGGCCTTCATACAGGAATTTCTAATCCAGCCAGCACAAATATGCTCCCTCCCCCGAGACAAAAACTGTCCGCGAAGATATGGGGGAACTTCCGATATTGCCCGAAAAAAGTCGTTTCTTATGAAACTACTATCCTGATATGTCGATAATTTCGTACGTAGGCAAATGAAAGAAAGACCAATTACTTTTTAGGGCACTTTGAATGAATAGTGTCCCGGTTGATATTTGCCGGCACTCGGCTTGTCGGCAAATTTGCGAGAAATACCTAAAAGCTTATAAATCAAGGAATACTCAAAATGGGTAAATGGGTTCCCATTTTATTAATTGATGACGACGAACTCGTCCGGATAGAGTTGAAACGCACCTTGAATCTGTATGGATTTAAGGTTTATCTGGCCAAGGACGGACCAACCGGTCTTGAACTCGCAAAGAAAAAAAAACCAAAATTTATTCTATTAGATTGGATGATGCCTGGTATGAACGGCCTGGAAACTCTCTCTGAGCTTAAGCACGGTAAAAATACAATGCACATACCTGTGTTTATGTTAACCGACAAAGGAATGATAGGCAACTTAGACGAGGCCTTTGAGATGGGAGTTGACAGCTACATTATAAAACCTCTTGAACTGATAGAGTTAGGCAAAATCGTCAAAGACAGGTGGAAGAAATATACAAATCATGTAAGTGTCCGATAATCCTGATTAATGAAAGGATTAGAATATTAAAAAACCGAAAGTAATAAAAAGCCCTGCATTATTCTTTTGCATTCGAGCATGCCGGAAATGAATGACTCGAAAGCTCACTGTTTTGGACAAGGGCCGAGATTGCATAACGTCTCTATGAGGAGAGCATGACTATGCTTGAATAGCGCTGAACTTGTTATCTACGAGCAGGGGGCATATGGCTATGGTAAAGAAAAACCGTAACAATTTAACGAAAATCGCAACAATACGAAAAATGACACGATGGTAACAAAAAAACACAAAAAAAAGTCCACTTTAGAGCAAATGGTCGAAGAACGAACTAATGAGCTGGAAAAGGCCGATGAACAGCTCCAACTGGAAATAGCCCGGTATAAGAGTACGGAGGAGACACTTGTGCATAAGGAAAGCCTGCTGCAGATGATTATAAGAGCAACCGGCGAGGCGATGATATTAATCGGAAATGACGGGTTAATAACACTGTTCAATCCGGCGGCAGAAGAGATATTTGGCTGCAAGAAAGAAGACGTTCTTGGTAAGCCTCTCGACTGTCTGATGCCCGATCAACACAGAGAACGCTACCAGGAATACGTGAAAAATTATTTCAACACAGGAGAACCCGACGGAATAATCGGCAATACACTTGAGCTGCCGGCCTTACGAAGTGACGGAAATATATTCGAGATGGAAATGTCCCTTTCGGCCGGCAAGCTCGGCGACAAACAGTTTGTCATTGCCGTCGCCCGAGACATCACCGAACGCAAACAGATCGAAGTCAGTCAGGATGAACTCCTTAACAAAGTGGAAAATATTAACAAAGAACTAAAGGAATTCGCATCCATAGTTTCACACGATTTAAAGGCGCCGCTGCGAGGGATTAAGACCTTAGCCAACTGGATATTATCCGACTGTGCGGACAAGCTCGATGGCCAGGCCAAAGAACAAATGAATTTGCTTCTGGATCGCGTCGAGCGAATGTATAGCCTGATTGAAGGTACCCTTCAATATTCGAGAGCCGGACGGGTAGAAGGAAATCGGGTGCAGGTCAATCTCAATAACTTTATTCCGGAAATTATTAATATGGTCGTTCCGCCGGAAAACATTACAGTTACAATCGAAAACGAACTGCCTGTAATCGAGTGCGAAGAAACTCATATTATGCAGGTATTCCAGAATCTTCTCAGTAACGCCATAAAGTATATGGACAAGCCGCAGGGCTGGATAAAAATCGCCTGCGTCGAACAGGACGGCTTCTGGAAATTCAGCGTCGCCGATAATGGGCCTGGCATCGAAGAAAAACACTTCGAAAAAATCTTCAAAATATTCCAGACGTTGCCGACCTCTCCTGATTTCCAAGGCACCGGCGTCGGACTTACCGTGGCAAAGAAAATTGTCGAGTTATATGAAGGCAAAATCTGGATAAAATCAAAAGTCGGCGAAGGAAGCACATTTTTCTTTACTTTGCCTAAGCAGAAAACGGGGGCTTTAAATGAGAAACTCTAAGCCAATATTGCTCGTAGAAGATGACAACGTGGACGTAATGACGGTCCAACGTGCACTAAAAGACCTGAATATTAAAAACCAGCTGGTTAGCACAGCTAACGGCGAAGAAGCCCTGGAGTATCTAAGAATCAACGGCAATAATAAGCCGTCTATCATCCTCCTGGATTTGAATATGCCCAAGATGAACGGCATTGAATTTCTAAAAATCGTAAAAGCAGACGAAGCCTTGAAAAAGATTCCTGTCGTAGTCCTGACTACCTCCAGCCAGGAGCAGGATATTGTCGAAAGTTTTAAGCTCAGTGTCGCTGGTTATATAGTCAAACCTGTCGATTACGCAGAATTTTCCGAAGCAATCGGTATCATTAACCAGTATTGGGCTTTAAGTAAATTGCCGTCAAATGGAGATTAAAAATTATGGAAAACACAAAATATAAAGTTTTGTTCATCGAAGACAACCAGCTCGATCAGATGGCCTTTAAACACTTCATGGACGAGAATGACATCCCTTACGATTGCATAATCGCCGGCTCCGTTGCAGAGGCCCGGCAGGCATTGGGTTCCAACGTGTTTGATATTGTAATAACCGACCATCTGCTCGGGGACGGCACAGCTTTTGAAATCCTGAAGTCGGTGGAGAACACCCCCGTCATAGTTGTCACCGGAGCCGGTGATGAGGAAACAGCCATCAAGGCATGGAAGGCCGGCGCTTATGATTATCTGATAAAGGACCTCGACCAAAACTATCTCAAAGCCATTACTATAACAGTCGAAAACGCCGTAAAACATAAGATGGTAGAAAATAAGCTCCAATTGCTCTCAGGCGCTGTTATGAGCACTGATGACAGTGTCTATATTGCCAATATGCAGGGAAAGATTATCTTTGTCAATAAGGCATTTTGTAATACATACGGGTATAAAGAGGAAGAGATTATCGGGGGAAAACAGCACTGTCCTCTGGGTAGGAAAACAGCAAACCAAAAATACCAGAAGCGTCTTCCATACCCGAACTGTTGGAAGCTCCTGGGAAGTCGGATTCTACCATAAACGAAAGGATGAAAGCGTATTTCCAATCTCTCTTTCCAGGTCAACTATTAAAGATTCAAACGGAAACGAGGTTGCGATTGTCGGCATAGCTCGCGACATATCCGAACGAATACTTATAGAGGATGAACTTAGGACCAAAAACCAGAATTTGAAGAAACAAATCAGGGAGCTGGAAGAAAAGCTTGGGGTAGAGCATAGCTATTCAGCCCCGGATGCTTAAGGCTTTGAGATATTCCGGTTTCGTACAGGGCATGATAGTTATAGAAAAAACAAGGAAGCTAAACAGACCTTTGAGTGGATGAATAAAATGACATAATGACAGAAAACAGGGACAAACCACAACACAGTGAATTGATTGAGTGCCAGATAAGAAGTCACCCCAATCCTCTTTCAACCAGTTCCCGGAACTGGCTGGAAGTGGGCGATATAATGACCGAAGATGTTGCTACTGTCTGTCCGGGAATCTCTGTAGTGGCGGCTACCAAGGTCATGTCGGATAAACACATATCCTGCGTCATTGTCTCAGACAACGGAGATTTATCAGGTATTATTACAGAAACGGACCTTCTTAAAAGGGCCGTAGCTAATGGAAATGATTTCCGAAAGATGAAAATAGAGCAAGTAATGTCCTCTCCTGTCTGCAGCCTTCCTCGTAATCTTTCGGTTCTGGACGCCAGCAGAATCATGGAAACCGAAAACATCAGGCGGCTTGTCGTTCTGGAGGATGAACGGCTGGTTGGTATCATAACGCAAACCGATGTCGTCCGAGCCCTGTCATCTTACAGCATGTGGAAGAATGTCGAAGAACTTATGACATCTGACGTGGCTGCGATAGCCAGTTCGGTAAGTGTTAAAGAGGCTGCAGAAGTAATGGCTTCTCGAGACATATCCTGTCTGGTCGCTATGGAGAACAATACCATTGCAGGCATCTTTACTGAACGAGACCTTCTCAAAAGAGTTATTGCTCTGAAACGAAACCCGGCTGAGACTATTTTGAAAAACGTAATGTCTTCTCCGGTGTTGAGCGCACCTTCCAACTACTCTGTTTCAAGTGCCAGCAAAATGATGGAAAAGATGAAAATTCGCCGGCTGCTCGTTATGGATGACCAAAATTTGCTGGGAGTAGTAACTCAGACCGATATCCTCAAGGCCATCAAAGGCAAGCTCCGAGAAGAGGAAGAAAACTACTTCAAGCTTTTGAACGAATCCCGCAACTGCATTTATATGGTCGATTTGAATAATAATACAACCTATGTTAATCCCGCCTTAATGGATTTGCTGGAGGTAACCGACCCGGAGGAGCTCATAAATCAGCCGTTCCTGCCGGAACGGTTCTGGGACAATCCCGAGAAGCGGGACTATATTCTGGAGCAGTTAAAGAAAGCAAGTGTTGAGGTCCATGACCTGACTCTGAGAACCACCAGGGGTAATAAGCTGTTCATTACTTTGTTTTCAACCCGCACCAAAAACATCAAAGGTCAAACCATCGGAAGCCAGGGCGTTTTTTACGACATCACTGCAAAAAAGGAGTTGGCAATCCTCAGAGAAATGGAACAGCAATTGCGCAGCAGCGAAGACCTGTTGAGAGGAACTATCGAATCTACCGCAGATGGTATTCTGGTCGTTGATGAAAAAGGCCGCCTCAGCCATATGAACAACCGATTTGTAAAGATTTGGAATGTTCCTGAAGAAATATATAAGCAGCAAAATGACCAGAAACTTTTTGAGCATATTGGCTGCCTGTTAGAGAATTCATCCGTCTTTCTTGATAAGTTGCAAGCTTCCTGTCCTGATAACCAGAACAGTTTCGACATCCTGCACTTAAAGGAAGGAAAGATTTTAGAAGTATCTTCCCTGCCATTGATTCGAGAAGAAAAATTTGCAGGACAAGTTTGGAGTTTTCACGATATCACTAAGCAAAAGCGAGCAGAAGAGGCGCTGCATAAAGCCCACGATGAGTTGGAAGTTCGGGTTGAACAGCGCACAGCCGAGCTGGCCAGAGCCAACAAAATCCTGGAGTCCGAAATCACCGAACGTAAGAATGCCGAGCAGGCTCTGGAATTGCTCAACAAAGATCTGGAATCTACCATCAGTGAGTTGCAGCGTATAAATACGGAACTCCAGGAGTTTGTATACATAACAGCCCATGATTTAAAGACGCCGTTACGGGGAATTGGGACCTTAGCCGACTGGTTGTCAACAGACTATGCCGACAAGTTTGATGAACAAGGCCAAAAGCAAATCATGATGCTCGCCGAAAGAGCTAAGCGAGCGGGTAAACTCGTCGATAGTGTCCTTATGTATTCCAGCGCCGGACACGACGAAGAACAAAACGAGCACGTGGACCTGAACATAGTGCTGCCTGAATTAATTTTTGAGATTGAGCCTCCGGAAAATATTGAAATAACTGTCGAGAACAAGCTGCCTGTCCTGATATGCCAGAAAACACACATCAGTCAGGTATTCCAGAGCCTGCTGGGCAACGCCATAAAACATATGGATAAAGAGAAAGGCCGGGTCAACGTCGGTTGTATCGAGGAGGAAGATGTTTGGAAATTCAGTGTCGCCGACAATGGCCCCGGAATCGACCAGAAATACTATAAAAAGATTTTTAAGATGTTCCAAACACTTGCGCCGCGAGGCGAAAACGATTCAACCGGCATAGGCCTTTCTGTAGCGAAAAAGCTCGTTAAGCTGAATGGCGGCAGAATCTGGATCGAGTCAAATCCCGGTGAAGGAAGCACGTTCTTCTTTACACTGCCAAAGGCAGGTGTACTCCAGGAAGTTCGCCCGGGGACAGCTTCGTAAAATACAAAAATAATACATTTCATAAAACCTCCTGTAGATTTTGTGTTGTTGAAAGAACCAAGGGCGGCACCTCCATACTTGTTTGAGGGGTGACCTTAACCAAAATAGCGCAAAATATA
Source organism: Planctomycetota bacterium (assembly GCA_013202635.1). Classification (GTDB taxonomy): domain Bacteria; phylum Planctomycetota; class Phycisphaerae; order Sedimentisphaerales; family Anaerobacaceae; genus NIOZ-UU13. The sequence goes on along the minus strand of JABMRO010000621.1, from coordinate 8,511 downwards.
TTTATATTGACATCACAGCCATCAATAGTTTTAATATTTTTCTTGTCGTTATGTCGAGTTGTACATAACCGAAAAGAGTTTTGTGGACAAATACAAATGGATAAAAAAGAAGAATTAATTAACGCCGTTCTCGAATCCGCCAACAGCGGACAACCGTCAGATGACAAAAAAAGATTAACGTGCACCAAGGCCTTTGAGCTGGCTGAAAAATTCGAGATGGAAATTATTGAAATTGGACGTATTTGCAACAAGCACAACATTAAAATCTGTAAATGTCAACTTGGCTGTTTTGATTGATACTCCGGAGGACAAGAATGTGAAGAAATTAAGAGCGAAATTCAAGCTCTGGCTAAGTACCAGAGACATTGAAGGTGTTTTCGGCGACGGCAAATGGCGGCTGCTTAAGGCTATTGAAAGCACAGGCTCATTGGCCAAAACCAGCGAATTACTCAGGATAAGCTATCGAAAGGCCTGGGGCGACCTGAAAAAAGCGCAGGATGCTTTGAATGTACCCTTAGTCGAAAAACATCGAGGCGGCATTCATGGCGGTCAAAGCGCTCTGACCGAACAAGGGAAAAAATGGGTCACAGCCTACACGAGATTTCACGGCGACATCGAAAAAGCTGTGGAAAAGGCTTATGAAAAACATATCAGGAAACTTGCAGAGTGAGTAAAACAGTAAAGATTATTTTAATTCTTTCGGCTCTGGGCCTTTCGTGGTTGGTGTGGTTCATAGCTGACAATTCGTGGCTTCTCACTCGTATGGAACACGAGTCAAAGCAGTTAATCATCTTTCACGCAGGCAGTCTGGCCGTTCCCTTCAAACAGATATGCCAGGAATTCAAAACCCATCATCCTGAAGTTAATATAATTCGTGAAGCAGCGGGCAGTAGAATATGCGCTCGAAAAATTGCGGACTTAAAAAGGCCCTGTGATATTATGGCATCAGCGGACTATACTGTAATTGACAATCTGCTGATTCCCGAATATGCCGCCTGGAATATAAAATTCGCAAATAACGAGATGGTCATCGCTTTTGACGAAAATTCCCGCCGCGCAAATCACATCAACAAAGAAAATTGGTACGATATTTTGCTGGAAAAAAACGTCACTTTCGGCAGGTCCGACCCAAATGCGGATCCCTGCGGGTACCGAGCGCTGTTCACAATGATTCTTGCGGAAAAATTCTATAACAGGCCAGACCTTGTTAGCACAATGGAGGCAAAAGACCGGCAATACATCCGCCCAAAGGAAGTTGATTTATTAGCACTTCTTGAAACAGGTGTGATTGATTACATCATAATATATCGAAGCATTGCCGAGCAGCACAATCTCAAATATGTAATACTTCCCGATGAAATAAATCTAAAAAAAGCGTATTTATCCGATTTTTACAAAACTGCATCAGTTCGTTTGACGGGCAAAAAGCCCGGGGCATTCATTACGAAAGTCGGTGAGCCAATAATATACGGCGTTACAATACCGAACAATGCGCCAAATCATAAGCTCGCTTTGGCCTTTCTAACCTTTTTGCTCGACGCCGATTCGGGCGGAGCAATTCTCGAAAAGAACGGCCAAAGCCTGATAATTCCTTCATCGACTGACACTTTTGATAAACTGCCGGAGTCTTTGAAAACCTTCGCGCTTCCAGAAAGTGTAAAATGAAAAGCGGAATACCAAGTACGAAATACGAGCCGCTTACGCTGTTGTTTGCCGCACTTGGCGGTATTGTGCTGCTGTTTATTATCGCCCCACTGATAAGTATGTTTGTAAACTCCTCACTGGGGGAGCTTACAGAGACGGCAAAAGACCAGGAAGTTCGAAGCAGCATCTGGCTTACATTGTGGACCTCGATGGCGGCAACAATACTATTTGCCATCGCAGCTATTCCTTTTTCATACCTGCTGGCCAGAAAAAAATTTCCTTTGAAGGGACTTGTTACAAGCATTATTGACCTTCCGATTGTCATACCACATTCGGCGGCAGGATTAGCATTGCTGGGCGTTGTTTCCAAAAGCGGCCTTTTCGGAAAAGCCGCCGACAAAATGGGATTTGAAATTGTTGGCAGCAGCGCAGGCATAATAGCGGCAATGGCTTTTGTCAGTATTCCATATTTGTTAAATTCCGCCCGGGACGGATTTCTCGCCGTCCCTGTTCGTCTTGAGAAGGCCGCCCTAAGTCTTGGGGCAAGCCCTTTGAGAGTATTTTTAACGGTCTCGGTTCCATTGGCATCCAGATCAATCGTCTCGGGTTTGATTTTAATGTGGGCACGTGGAATGAGCGAGTTTGGCGCCGTCCTGATTATCGCCTATCATCCGATGATTACACCTGTATTGATATATGAACGCTTCGGAGCTTTTGGTTTAAAATACGCCCGGCCTGTAGCCGTTCTTTTCGTATCGGTATGTCTCGTGTTTTTCATTATATTGCGGCTTTTAGCCAGAGGTAAAGATGCTGCTTACCGTTAGGAAAATTTCCAGGTCATTCGGCGGCTTCGAGTTAAAGAACGTATCTTTCGATGTCCAGCAGGGTCAGTACTTTGTTCTGCTCGGCGCTTCAGGCGTCGGCAAAAGTGTACTGCTCGAGATTATAGCAGGCCTTACCCACCCGGATGACGGGCGAATATTTCTCAATGGAACAAATATCACCAGCGAAAAAATTCAGAAACGAAAAATCGGCATGGTGTTTCAGAGCAATACACTATTCCCGCACATGACGGTTTATGATAACATCGCTTATCCCCTTCGGACCGGATACACAAAACATCAAATTCCAAAGCGAGTGGCCAAACTTGCCGAAGATTTCGGAGTCACCGGCCTTTTAAAACGCAAACCACAAACGCTCTCAGGCGGAGAATCCCAGCGCATCTCTCTGGCCAGGGCAGTGGCGAGCGAACCGCGCTGCCTGCTCCTGGATGAACCTATATCCTCACTGGATGCGAAATCTCGACCCCGGATGCGTGCTCTCTTACGAAAGATTAACGCCAAAGGACAAACTATAATACATGTAACGCACGATTACATCGAAGCCGCTTCCTTAGGCACACATATCGCCGTTATGGAAGGAGGAACAATCGCACAGACTGGAACAGTCGATGACATTTTTCAGCACCCCAAATCCGAGTTTATCGCCCGATTTATCGGTATTAGAAATTTCTTCAAGGGTAATCTGGAGAAACCACACCGCCAGGCAGGCCTAAAACAGTTTAGAACCGACGGTCTTGCTTTTTCAGTCCTTACCGATAGTCACGCAGGCAACGGCTTTGTTTGTATTCGAAATGAAGATGTTATTATTCACAATCCCAGTTCGACGGCAGAGCCAACGATCGCCAGCAATAACTTTGAGGGAACGATTGTGGATATTGTACGATTCGGCCCCGGAATCGAAGTCATAGTTAACATTGGCACAAACAACCTAAAAACACAAAAGACAGCTAATGTTAATCCTCTGGAAATCGCCGCACTGATAACCGCTGAATCTGCGAAAGCACTGAATTTACATTGCGGGAAAAAGGTGTGCATAAGTTTTAAGGCCTCCAGTGTTAAATACGTTGAGGAATAATATGTTCAAGCTTGATGGAATGTTAATGATTGGCTCCGCCGGAAGCAATGTCGGCAAGACAGAGCTGGCCTGCACAATTCTGAGAAAAGTCAGACTTCGGCGAGTTCAGTCGAACCGTAAAAGCTGTGATGTCACAGGAATAAAGGTTACTACCATAAAGGACAAAGACGGCCAATGCCCTCGAGGCGGTGAAGGTTGCGGGGTCTGCTCTTCGCTAGAAGGCGTCTATAACATTACCGAAGAGCTTGACAGTAGTTCCGGGAAAGATACGGCAAGACTTCTGGCCGCAGGTGCAAGCCGGGTTTTCTGGCTGCGCGTTCTCAAAGAACACCTCATGGAAGGCACAACCGCACTGCTGGACATCATCGGCCCTGATGCCGTTTCAATTTGTGAATCAAACTCGCTTCGGCAGGTAGTCGAGCCGGGCCTTTTTCTGATGGTCGCAAACCCCGATTCGAAAATCTGGAAAAGCTCCGCCCGGCAGGTAAAAAATTACGCAGACAGGATTGTGAATTCAGACGGCAGCAGCTTCGATTTCGACCTCAACAGGATAAAACTTATAGACGGCAAATGGATAGCAACGCTCCATCGCCAAAGCTTTGGAGCGCCGGCAACGGCGATAATTATGGCCGGCGGAGAAAGCAGCCGAATGGGTATCGACAAAAGTATGCTGTCGATTAAGGGACAATCCATCATAGAGGTAATATGTGAGCAGCTTCGAGGCTCTTTCGATGAGATACTAATAAGTTCAAACCAAGTGAACAAGTTCGCGTTTCTCGGCTTCAAAGTCATACCGGACAAAGTGCCCGAAAGGGGGCCTTTGATGGGTATAGCTTCGGCTCTGGAGGCCTCGACCAACGAATTCAATTTTGTAGTTGCCTGCGATATACCGAAAATAAACATGGCATGTGTAAACAGAATGCTCACCGAAGCTATCGAAAGCCGGGCGGATATAGTTATTCCGGTGACCGGTAAAGAAAAATACGAACCTCTCTTTGCTATCTACTGTAAAAGTATACTCAAAGCCATAAATAAAACGCTCTCATCAGGGAAAAACAAAATAATAGATGTTTTCTCTCTGTGCACCGTTAAGTACATTGAGATGGATGGCACAGATTGGCTCATAAACCTTAATACTATAGCTGATTATGAAGAATTTCGAAAAAAGCTGGTCTGATATGCAAAGCTATGCAGAAATGAAATCCGAATAGAGGTACGAAGTACAATGGCTCATGAAGGTCTCTGGGAACAACTTAATAAGCTGGACGATGCGACAACAGCACAACGGGCAAAGTGCCAATATCTCGAAAACCCTGCTCGTTACACTATTACCCTGCTGAACACCGAGTATGTGGTCAATCTTTTGGACAGGAATATCTTTTCCATCCGGTCCGGTTCCCAGCAGGATGAGGCAAAGTTTCTCGAACAGCTTTGCATACTTGCATATTTGATCAATGCTCAGCATTTACCGCTGGCCAACAAACTTGTAGTGGGTAATACTTTACCTGGCGGGCAGTTCTTCTTCAGAGGCCAGCACGGCCTGCCCACTCAAAAATTAGAGAAGGCCTTTGGCGACTGTCCCGAAGTTTTACATAAGGCTTCAACCCGGCTCAATGCCGAAAGCTGTGAATTTGGCGACGCCTCAATTCGGCTGCACATTATGCCTCGAATACCACTGACCATAGTGATTTGGCGCCGCTGTGAGGAATTCGACGCCCGAGCTTCGATACTATTCGACCAGACCGCAGCTTCTCAGTTACCATTGGATGCCTTGTTAGCAGCCGTAAATCTAACCGTAGAAGCATTAGTAAAGGCCGCCACTGAAATTAGTTAAATAATAAGCGACAAGTAATGAGTAGCTAATCAATCGTTTGTAAATATTACCGGCTAAAGGCTTGACATCTGCTAACAAAGGTGTTAGGTTGTTGGGCTATAATTACATTGAATCTATTTATTTAGATATGGGGAAACAAACAGTTGATAAAAAGGCCGTTATTATATCTGTAATGCAGGGTGTAAAAATCGCAATTGGTGGCAAAGGTGGTGTTGGAAAGACCACAGTTTGTGCAATCTGGGCCCAGTTATTTGCCGAAAGCGGATTTGACGTTCTGGCAATCGACGCCGATCCCAACACTACCCTTGCTTCGGCCTTTGGTGTAGCTTCAGAACAATGCCCGGAGCCGCTTACCAGTATGAAACAGCTAATCGCCGAGCGTACAGGCACCGGTAAAGACGCAGTGGGCACATATTTCAGGCTGAATCCTAAAGTCAGCGACCTGCCGGAAAAATACTCACTTGAAGTTAATGGCTTGAAACTGCTGGTCTTGGGAGCAATTACTCAGGGTGGTGCAGGATGTGCCTGCCCGGAAGGGGCATTCTTAAAAGCACTGATGACACATACTATTTTACAACGTAAGGAACTGGTGCTGGTTGATTTGGCCGCGGGCGTTGAATTTCTGGGCAGAGCAAGCGTACAAGGTATTGATGCCTTTATATCCGTTGTAGAGCCCGGAGGCAGAAGTATCGAAACAGCCAACAATATCAATAAAATGGCCAAAGATTTAGGTATAGATTGTGTTGGAACAATTGCCAATAAGATTACAGAATCGTCCCAGGCAGAGATAATAAAATCTCAATTGAAAGATACAGCGCTGCTGGGAACTCTTCGGTACAGCCGCTCACTCCAGGAAGCCGACCTCAGACGAGCAGCCGTATTGGGGGCCGACGCTGAAGTTACAGAGCAACTCAAACAGGCAAAGGATAAATTAGTGGAGCTTATTTCCAAATCTCCTTCAAAGGCCAAAAAACAATAATTGACAATGCGAGAATTTTCCATTATGAAAGTAATTTCCCATTTTGGGACGTATTACAAAATGGAATACTGGTGTTAAACTTTAGAATAGAGGTACATTTATGGACCCAAAAGAACGTAGTATTGATAAAGCGTCACAGGAAATGATAGCCCATATGGCCGAAGCAGGCCAGCAGAACGCCTGGGATAGGCTTGATGCTCAAGGGGCACAGTGCGGCTTCGGAAAACAGGGGATATGCTGCCGAATTTGTACCATGGGACCGTGCCGAATTACCAAGAAGGCACCCTTAGGTGTTTGCGGCGCTACCGCCGATACAATCGCAGCAAGAAACCTGCTTCGTATGATTGCCAGCGGGGCTGCGGCACATTCCGACCATGGCCGTGACGTCGCACACACATTCAAGATGGCTATTGAGAGCGATAGCTGCGATTATACAATCAAGGATGAGTTGAAATTGAGGGAAGTTGCAGCGAGATACGGGATCAAGGTAGAAGGCAGAGACACAAAGGAAATCGGCAGCGATCTGGCTAATGCGATGTTAGCTGAATTTGGAAAGCAAGATGGAACACTTGTAAGCACAGCGGCCTATCCACCGCCCGCCAGACAAAAGGTTTGGGAAGAGTTCGGCGTAACTCCTCGTGCTATTGACCGCGAAATTGTCGAGATTATGCATAGGACACATATGGGTGTAGGCTCAGACTACAAAAATCTCATAAAACAAGGTATCCGGGCCTCTTTGGCAGATGGCTGGGGCGGATCACTTATTGCCACGGAACTTTCGGACATTCTGTTTGGAAGCCCCTGGCCGATTCGATTTGGGGCTAATCTCGGAGTCCTTGACGCAAAGAAGGTCAATATAATAGTACACGGTCACGAGCCTTCACTTTCAGATATAATTGTGGCGGTTTCGCAGGAACCAGAACTAATAAAAATGGCAGAGGATAAAGGTGCCACAGGCATCAACCTTTCAGGGATATGCTGCACATCCAATGAGATTTTAATGCGCCATGGGATAGCGGTTGCCGGCAATTTCCTGCAGCAAGAATTAGCTCTGATGACCGGCGTCGTGGAAGTTATGCTGGTTGATGTGCAGTGCATTATGCCTTCGCTCGGATCTCTTTCTAACTGTTTCCATACTAAGTTGATTACTACATCGCCCAAATGTGAGATTGATGGAGCAGAGCACATTGAATTTCACGAGGATAGAGCCGTCGAGACCGCAAGAAAAATCATCAAGATTGCTATTGAGAACTTTGCAAACAGAAAGGGTAAAGGCAAGATTCCAAAGGCGAAGGAGCGTGGAATTGCAGGTTTTACAACGGAAAATATTTTTTATCACCTTGGCGGTCGATTTCGCTCCAGCTACCGCCCATTAAATGACAATATCATCAATGGTCGAATTCGCGGTGCCGCGGGAGTTGTAGGCTGCAATAATCCCAAGCAAGTGCACGATTACGGCCACCTTACGATGATAAAGGAACTTATCAAGAATGATGTTATAGTCGTTAGTACGGGTTGTAGTGCGTTAGCAGCCGCCAAAGCCGGCTTAATGAGACCGGATGCGGCAGCAAAGTATTGTGGCAAAGGGCTGGCTGAGGTCTGTGAGGCAGTTGGTATCCCACCAGTGCTTCACGTTGGCTCCTGCGTGGATAACAGCAGGATTTTGACAATTCTATCGAATGTTGTTGCCGAAGGCGGCCTCGGCGAGGATATATCAGAGTTGCCTGCCGCAGGGGCTGCACCTGAATGGATGTCAGAAAAAGCTGTCTCAATTGGAATGTACTTTGTAGCCTCAGGTGTTTATACCGTTATTGGTGAGCCGCTGCCTATCCTTGGGGCTCCAAATTTAACACGGTATCTAACCGAAGAAATTGAAAAGGATGTTGGTGGTAAATGGGCCTTTGAACGTGACCCCATTAAAGCCGCTCATATGATGATTGAGCATATCGAAAGCAAACGAGATGCATTAGGTATCAACAAAGAGAAGGAACGCAAGCTCTACGATATGGCAGACCGCAGAGCTTTATCTTTAGAGTAGAACATTAAAAAAGAAAAAGTAATACAGTTTATTCAGGACATTAAATGCAAAGGTAGGTTATTGTATGTCAAAAATCATCGCATCAGCAGCCATACGTGG
>JABMRO010000620.1 GCA_013202635.1 Planctomycetota bacterium | reverse complement strand
TCCGGAGGAAAGACGGTTTCTAATCCTGATTTCCAATGAAGGTGCTCATTATTGTCAATTCTTTTATATGACTTAAGATTGTTTTTCCAGTCAGGCGGTCTGCCGGGGATATTCACCAGGATACCGTCGAAGTTATATTTTTGCTGTAATTCAACCAAAGCCCCGGCCAAAGTCTCACTGTTGAACCAAATCTCCGAAGGGCTTTGATGGCAGTTTAAGAAGTAGTGGCCGAGAGCAAGCTGGCACATTACCGGAACCCGGTCCGGCTTTTTATGGTCCATCGCTAAGGCTATCCGTTGTTTTGAATTCATGCTTTTGCCGCACTCGAGATACGGGAGAGTTCAAATAGTTTTAGCTAAGGAACCTGTTCAGTTCTAATCTTTGTTTCACGAGCTTATTTAGGAACAAAGGCCATCGAGGTCTGTATGGGAAAGCCGCAAGTACAACCCGAGCTGCTTTCAGGAATAAGAACAAGCCCACCGGCAGGTATAATATTGATCCAGCAGCCTGGTCGTGAGACTTTATTTAGCTGGCGCGGCCCTCCATTTGGTCCCAGGTCATACATCCAAGGATTGCCGCCCCTCCAGAACAAACACTGTGCAGAAGCCGAGATGCCCCCGCAGCCGTGCCCGTGACGGTCAAATTTCCATCCTTCGATTTTTTCCCCGGTCTTCAGGTTGTACGTATAAGGCCAGGCATAAACTGTTTCGTCAATAATCGTCGGGTGACGATTGTATTCACCGTGAGCGCCGTCAATAGCGAGGTTAGTGCCATGGTCTGTCTGCCACAGGAGGCTGGCGGAACGGGCGTCATAAGCGTCATAATAATAATGGATTTTACGTCCATCGAGTCTGGAACCGCTTATAAGAAGTATATCTTTTTCATAGTTAATATACACGGGCTCTTTAAAATTACTGACATCGATTTTTTCTTTTAAGAGGACCTGGCCTGTCCCGGTATCGAGAGCGACCAGGTGCTGGTCGCCTCCGTCGAATAATGTTTTGACTGGTATGCGTCCAAGTTTGTCGGCAAGGGCCTTCGGGCTGTTGGTTTCGATGAAGTATATTCGTCCGCCTCCGATGGCAATGGTAGTGTTGAGAATAAGCCCGCTTTTGTATTTCCAAAGCAGCCGGCGTCTTGCCTTGTCCATTGCGAACAGGTAATCACTTACCACTACCTTCATATCTCTGTACCATAGCGCATCGTCCGCCTCATAGCTGGTCTCGGTGTAGGAAGCACCTTTTCTTCGGCCGCTTCCGAAAAGTATGTTGCCGGTGTATGCGACAAGGCCCCACTGGCGCGGCTCGGAGCTGATTAATTGAGGCATTTTATAAGTAATACGGCGCTGGCCGGTGTTAACGTCGAAACCGAGGCATTTGTCTTCGGCGGCCAAATACAGGAACCGGCTGTCCACCGCCATACTGCCGCAATCCAGGAACGCCCCAAGACGGCGTGAATTGGGAACCTCTATTTTCCACTCAATTGTTCCATTGTAGGCATCTACGGCAAAAACGACATTGTCACCCGGAGCGAAAAGACGCCCATCCTTAACAAGGGGGGGGATATTGCGGTGGTGACGGTCAATCATATATCTTGGCCCGGGCCGTCCGAACCACTGGACAGCCATATCCCCCTTGACGATTTTGTCTTTGCTGCACGCAGTATTGTCCGGCTCTGCGTAAATATGTGTCCATTCGCCTGCGCCTTCCAATTCTTTACGTTTGGCCCAGGCTAAGACAATTTCGCCCGTATTTCGTATATTCCAGTCGGTCAGAAATGGTTGTCCCCATGTTTGAAGCTTTTGCCTGTTGAACGTATTGGCCGGCAGGACAAGAGCGACAGTCCCGCCATAAGGCCTGAGCACTTTAAAAACCTCGTCCGGCGCCGAAGGAAGCTCACCTGTGCGAAGTGCCTCGTCTGAGGTTATGAGATTAGCGAAGTATTTTGTGTAGGGTAGTTTTGAAGAATCTTTTTGATGAACAACAACTCTGCCATAGAGTCCGGCCTTGTCGAGGGCGTTTCGTGCGGCTGTTACCTGGCTGGAGTCTTTTTCGACGCCGACTATCTTAAGGTCAGTCTTTCGGGCAAGCTCGGAGGCCAATCTTCCCCGGCCGTTATTAAGTACAAGGCAGTATCCTTTTGTGACGCCGGTTTGTTCGGTTATAAGCTTTGCCGCCCGGGTATATAGTTTAGTTAAAGAATCATTCGGATAAGGATTGGCCTGTGTTTTAGCTGTTATTGTTGTGCCGTTTATTAGCCCGCTTCTAAAACAGTGTATTTGGCCTTTGTCCGTACTGACATAAAGAGCACCGTTGGCAACAGACAGGCCGAACGTTTTGCCCTCAACAGGAGCTGTCCATATAACTTTACCATTTTGGGCCTTAAAGGCGGCTATCTTGTTATCTCCACCGAGGAAAAGGACATCGCCCGCCATAATCATCGAGTGCGGGTAATCACACTCAACCGTCCACAGGTAACAGTCCTTCATTTTCCTGGATAACTCGCTGATTTGATTGGTGATAGTGCGTAACTCGTTGCTTAATTGTTTTGCTTTGTCTGTATTTTTGTCCGCTTTCTTGAATTGGTCTTTGAGCTTGTTAGACTGCTCGCTTAATTTACTTCGTTTCCTCGACAACTCGAGATACAGATCCCGGTTAAAAGCCGAGAGTTTCTTTTCAGACAGCATATATGCGATTGAGCCGTTTACCAACATGCTTAAACCATCGAACGTTGCGATTTTGTACCGCGTGTCAACGTCGGCGGCGTTAAGCTCTTTTGGGCCGCGGCCCGGTCCGGTTATAAGAACGTCCTGAACTAACAGTGCGAAGGTTCCGCCGGCACTGGGTAACTGTCCCAGTAACCTGCCGTCTGCACGGGCGAAAATCGCCGGGTTTGTTCGTCCTGTCGGGACATATAGCTGCCTGTCCGAGGCTAACATATAGCCCTGCGGCGACACATTCACTTTCTGCTTCCATTTTACGGACCCGTTTTCAGCGTTGAGTGCGAATAAGAAAGTTTGCTGATTAGGGAACAATCCGGCGGCACTATACAGATTTCCTTTGTCTATTAATATGCCCGTTCGAACCGGCCAGTTTGATATTATTCGTTCATTGCCCGGAATCATGCGATCGGAGTCAGTTGCTTTATGCTTCCATATAAGCGAGCCGTTATCATGCGAGAGACAATAGACGTATCCATCGTCAGAACCAACGTACACTTTGTTGCCCGATACGGAAGGGGCCAGCCGGACAGGAGCTTCGGTGAAAAAGGTCCAACGTTCCCGCCCGGTCCGCGCGTCAAGCGCATAGACTTTATCATCAGCCGATGAGCCAAAGAATACCTTGTCGCCTGCTCCAACGACATGGAATGCCCGGTCATAAGTTACTGTTGCCCTGAGGTTATAGTGGCGGTGCCAGAAATCCTGTTTTGCCGGGAGCGGCCAGGCAGGTTGCGGCTGATGCTCCGCTTTGAACACCCAGGATTCGCTCAGGGGTGGTTGAAGCTGCTCGGAAGTAACACCGCTTCTTTGGTTGTCGTGCATAAAGGTAGGCCAATCTTCAGCTTTGGTGATTCCGGAATTAACAAGAAATACAAAGAAAAGGACGGATAAAGAAATGTATTTGTACATCTGACACTCCTCATTTTAAGGCACTTGAAAATATGGTAAAGCTCTATTGTTCATAAGATAACAAATTAGAATTGAAAAAGCCAGTATTTTGCCTGTTGCTTAGCCTGTTTTTGTGCTTGCCAAAGGTCATTATATAAACCGACCTTACTTGTGATTTTATGGATTGACGGCTCCGGGCGATGGTGACAAGGCTGTCCAGTTGTAAGGGTCGTTGCCGTAGTTCTGCTGTGATACCCGGGACAAAGACAGCCAGCCGTCGTCCGGGGCTGTCGGCCAGAGGTCAACGCCGCCGGGACAGTCCTCGGGATGAAAACCATCGCTGTAACTTACCCTGTCGATGCGAATATAATAAAGTGTGCCGGACTCATCGACATCGCCGGGCATCGAAAGCTCCAGTCTCTCGCCGGCATTGTTCAAGCTGCCGCTGTATGGGCCAAGAATCTTTTCAACTGGTACAGCCGGATACCGCCAGGCAAAAGCCTCCGGGTCTTTTACCACTAACAAATATCCGCCGGCGGGTATCGTTACAGGCGCATCAGCCGGGAAGGTAAAGTCAATACCATCGGTGAACTTCCACGGCTGAGCTTTGTCATAATCATATAAGGTTACCGGCTCGGCGCTGATGTTATACAACTCGACGTATTCATACTGGTCATTAGTATAT